>NZ_JAUBVJ010000041.1:0-73570 GCF_036702785.1 Microcoleus sp. AR_TQ3_B6
AATTAGGCTCAATATTTGGTTCATTTGAACGGATATTTGGTCTAAGAACTGCCGCAAGGATAGATAGTTTTAAGGTATGTCGCCAGAACCAAGAATCCCCACGCCTTTACGCTGGGGAGTGTCAATTGATACTTGGTTTATTGCGAGGAAAGACATGGCAGCAGAATACCCCGATGACTTGAAATACCTAGACACCCACGAATATATCCGACTCGAAGATTCCACAGCCACCATCGGCATTAGTGCCTTTGCTGTTGACCAACTCGGCGATATCGTGTTTCTAGATTTGCCCGAAGTCGGTGCAGGGTTGGAAAAAGGGGAAGCTTTCGGTACAGTCGAGTCAGTTAAAGCGGTTGAAGACTTGAAAGCGCCCGTTACGGGTACAGTCGTAGAACGCAATGATGACATTGTAGAGTCTCCCGAAATTTTGGCCGACGACCCCTATGGCGCTGGGTGGCTGCTGAAAGTGCGCGTTGACAATCCCAGCGAAGTCGATGACGCTTTATCGGCCGCGGAGTACAGCAAAATGGTGGAAGGCGAGTAGGGGAGGGAAAGTAGGGGAGAGTGGGGGAGGGGGAGAATGGGAAAAATCTTTCCTCTTCCCTCGAATCTCGAACCTCAACATCAATCAGCTAAATCGGTTAAATCCTTTCAATCCCGTACATTGCTCCTTGCCGAACTTTCTTCTTGCTTAGCAAAATGTTACAAACAAAGAAGAAAAGTCAATTCAGGAGAATCAGCCTTGGTACTCTACAGCCCTCAAGTTGAACCCAACGAGCAGCAAAACCTTTCCCCCATCGATGGTTTTGCGGCCCGGCACATTGGCCCGACACCCAGCGAAATCAAGCAAATGCTCGATGTTTTGGGGATTTCTAGCCTTGATGAGTTGATTGACAAAACGGTTCCAGCAGCGATTCGCATTTCTGGACCCCTAGTACTTCCCGCAGCGCAAAGCGAGTACAGCGCTTTGGCAGAATTGAAAGAAATTGCTGCAAAAAATCAGGTATTTCGATCGTACATCGGCACTGGATATCACGGCTGCATAACTCCCCCCGTCATCCAGCGGAATATCCTAGAAAATCCCGGCTGGTATACAGCTTACACTCCCTACCAAGCCGAAATTGCTCAAGGGCGATTGGAAGCTTTACTGAACTTCCAAACCATGATAATTGACCTCACGGGTTTGGAAATTGCCAACGCTTCTTTGCTGGATGAAGGGACAGCGGCGGCGGAAGCGATGGCGGTGAGTTACGGCGCCAGCAAAAAGGGGGCAAAAGCGTTTTTTGTTTCCCAAGATTGCCACCCTCAAACTGTGGAAGTGGTGCAAACTCGCGCTAAGCCGTTGGGAATTGAGGTAATTGTCGGCGACCATCAAAGCTTTGAGTTCGATCGTACAATCTTCGGCGCTCTCCTGCAATACCCCGCCACAGACGGCGCAATTTACGACTATAGGGATTTTATTCGATCGGCACACGAAGTCGGCGCATTAGTCACAGTAGCCGCCGACATTTTGAGCCTTTGCTTGCTCACACCCCCCGGCGAATTCGGCGCGGATATAGCCGTAGGAAGCACTCAGCGCTTCGGAGTGCCGATGGGCTTCGGAGGACCCCACGCCGCCTATTTCGCCACGCGAGAAGAGTTTAAACGGCAAGTTCCTGGCAGAATCGTCGGCGTTTCTAAAGATGCCAACGGCAAATCTGCTTTGCGTTTGGCCTTGCAAACTCGCGAACAGCACATCCGCCGCGAAAAAGCCACCAGCAATATTTGTACTGCTCAAGTTTTGCTGGCAGTGATGGCGAGTATGTATGCTGTTTATCACGGCCCGTCTGGACTGAAAGACATTGCTGAGAAAGTAAGGAGTTTAACAGCACTTTTGGCATCCGGTTTAAGAAGTTTCGGATACAAAATTGGTTCTCAACCTTTCTTCGATACTTTGCGGGTAGAATTGGGAGACAAACCGCTCTCAGAACTTCTAGAAGCTGCTAAAGAGCGCCAAATTAATCTCCGAGTTTTTGATGATTCGACAGTGGGAATCACTTTAGATGAAACTGTCACCGCTGAAGATGTGCAAGAGTTGTGGAAAATTTTTGCACAGGATAAGGATTATATCAGGGCTGACGGGCAGAATGCTCTCAACATTCCGCTGGATGCAGACGCATTGAGTTCCTATTTGACCTTACCAGATTTTTGCGATCGCACCAGCAGCTATCTCGCCCATCCAGTTTTCAACAGCTACCACTCAGAAACTGAACTTTTGCGCTATTTGCACCGTTTAGAAGCCAAGGACTTATCGCTAAATACATCGATGATTCCCTTGGGTTCTTGCACGATGAAATTGAATGCAACAGCAGAGATGATGCCGGTGACTTGGGCGGAATTTGGCAATATCCATCCTTTTGCACCCCCCGATCAAACTCGCGGCTATCAAAAGATGTTCGTGCAACTAGAACAGTGGCTGGCAGAAATCACAGGTTTTGCGGGAATTTCTTTGCAGCCCAACGCCGGTTCCCAAGGCGAATACGCGGGCTTGTTAGTTATTCGCCAATACCACGAACACCGACGCGAATCTCACCGAAATATCTGTTTGATTCCCCAGTCAGCCCACGGTACAAATCCGGCTAGCGCAGTGATGGCGGGGATGAAAGTAGTAGCTGTAGAGTGCGATTCCCAGGGCAATATTGATGTCGCAGATTTACAGAAAAAAGCAGAGAAACACAAAAAAGAACTGGCGGCTTTGATGGTGACATATCCATCTACGCACGGTGTTTTTGAGGAAGAAATTAAAGAGATTTGCGAGATTGTTCACAACTGCGGCGGACAAGTTTATATGGACGGCGCAAATATGAATGCTCAAGTGGGTTTGTGCCGCCCCGGTGATTTTGGTGCTGATGTTTGTCACTTAAACTTGCACAAGACTTTCTGTATTCCCCACGGCGGCGGCGGGCCGGGAATGGGACCGATTGGGGTAATGTCTCATTTAGTGGAATTTTTGCCCAGTAATTCTATTCTTAACAGTCAACAGTCAACAGTCAACAGTCAAAAAAAATCTGTTGGTGCTGTTTCCGCAGCGCCTTGGGGAAGTGCTAGCATTTTGACTATTTCTTGGATGTACATTCGGATGATGGGAGGAGTGGCTTTAGCTGAGGCGACAAAAGTAGCAATTCTTAATGCTAATTACATGGCGCATCGGTTAGAATCTTACTATCCGGTTTTGTACAAAGGGAAAGCTGGTTTAGTGGCGCACGAGTGTATTCTGGATTTGCGATCGCTCAAAAAGTCTGCAGCTATTGAAGTCGAAGATATCGCTAAACGGTTGATGGATTACGGCTATCACGCGCCGACGGTTTCTTGGCCGGTTGCTGGTACGGTAATGGTGGAACCGACGGAAAGCGAATCAAAGCAGGAATTAGACCGTTTTTGCGATGCGATGATTGCGATTCGAGGCGAAATTGCGGAGATTGAAAAAGGTAATGTTGATGCGCAAAATAATGTATTGAAAAATGCGCCGCACACCGCAGAATCTCTGATGGTTGATGAGTGGAATCGTCCTTATACTCGCGCGCAAGCGGCTTATCCGACACCTTGGACTCGCGAACATAAGTTTTGGCCGGCGGTGGGCCGCATAGATAATGCGTTTGGCGATCGCAATTTTGTGTGTTCTTGTTTGCCAATGGAGGCTTACACTTAAGATTGTAATCCATGTAAATCTCGTTTATATCTGAGTCTAGATCCCCCTAAATCCCCCTTAAGAAGGGGGACTTTGATTACTTCGGGTCCCCCCCTTCTTAAGGGGGGCTAGGGGGGATCTCCGGGTTTGATAGATGCCAAAATCCACCTCACCCAAAGCCCCAAGAAACCGGGTTTTTTCAACAATTAACTACCACCCACAAACTCCGCAAAAACCCGGTTTCTCAACCTCACGCGATAACTCAACAAAAATTCCCCCGTTTCAGCTACAATCAAAACCATCATCCCCACATCCTCACCACCCACCATGAGGCACTGGCCCCCCGGACAACAACTGCACCAAGGCAAATACCTAATCGAACAAATCCTCGGCTGCGCCGGATTCGGTGTCACCTACCGCGCCCAAAACCTCAAAGAAGGTAAAGCCGTCGCCATCAAAACCCTAAATGCCAACGTTCAAGGTAAGCCAAACTTTCGCGAATTACAAACCAAATTTGTCAACGAAGCTTTATCTTTAGCCAAGTGCAGCCATCCCCACGTCGTGCAAGTTTACGAAGTATTTCCCGAAATGGCAGGAAATATCGAATTGTGGTGCATGGTGATGGAATTAATCGACGGAATTGACTTAGCCAGCCATCTAGAAGATAACGGCATTTTGCCCGAAGAAAAAGCTTTGCCAATTATTCAACAAGTGGGAAGCGCGCTGAGTTTTGTTCACAAGCAAGGATTTACTCACCTCGATGTGAAACCCCAAAATATTATGCTCAGGCAGCGGGGTCTTGAAGCCGTTTTGATTGATTTTGGCATAGCGCGACAGGTGACAGCGCCGGGGAAATTGCGGACAAATAGCAATTCCGGTACAGAGTGTTACGCACCAATCGAATTATTAGAAAAACGCGCCGAACTCGGTGCTTGTACAGATGTTTATTCTCTAGCAGCAACGCTTTATGTAATGTTGACTGGTGAGTTGCCCTTTCCCTCGCAATTCAGGAAGCAAAATATTCCTTTAACTCCGCCAAAGCAATTCAATTCAGAGATTAGTGACAGGGTAAATGCGGCGATTATGAAAGGGATGGAGTTGGAACCGCAAAATCGCCCGCAGTCGGTGCAGGAATGGTTGGATTTGCTGATACCCAAACCAGCGGCCGCTGAAACTACGCGCGTAGTTTCAGCCGTGGGAATGGATTATATAAACTTGCGGAATTTATTGGCGGCAAAAAAGTGGAAGGAAGCCGATGAAGAAACGGCGAGAGTGATGTGTAAGGTGGCGAATAGGGAGGAAGAAGGATGGCTGGATAGAGAAAGTATTGAAAAATTACCCTGCGAGGACTTACTTACTATTGACCAACTTTGGGTACACTACACTAATGGGCACTTCGGCTTTTCGGTGCAGAAGCGCATTTATGAGAGTCTCCCAAAAAATTATAAAATATGGGAAGCTTTTGGCGATCAGGTAGGCTGGAGGATAAAAAATAAATCCGACATCTATCACTCATGGTTAGAAATGAGCCCATCTCCAAAGGGGTGGAGTTTGGAGGCACCTCCAGGGAACCTCCCGAAGCTAAGTACATCGAGGAGATATCTTAACGGTTTATCTTACCTGTGCGCGCTCAACCCAGCCCATGATGGGTGGAGGAGGCTTCTCGAAAGACTTGTAGACTGTAACATCTAAGAGTTTCAGGATTTCATAAAGATTTATAATAAAGCCCAAAACCACGAAACCATGCCCTGTCTAGGTTTCCGACGGGGTTGTCGGGACATAACGAGCAAATAATCAAAGTAAAATCAATCTCAGAAATCGGGTTTCTGCGATAATTTATGTATCATCACCCAGATTCACGAAGAAACCCGGTTTCTACCTCCCCACCAACAGCCTCTAAACTCCATAAGCACCGCGCAAAATCTAAGAAACCGGGTTTCTACGAGTATCTAAACATCCTCACGCCCGATTTAGGAAGAAACCCGGTTTCTGAGCACCATGCTACATCCAAGAAACCGGGTTTTTACTGAAGCTGTTGGTGGGAACGAAATATTGTCGTAAAAAACCCGGTTTCTGAGCACCATGTTACATCCAAGAAACCGGGTTTTTACTGAAGCTGTTGGTGGGAACGAAATATTGTCGTAAAAAACCCGGTTTCTGAGCACCATGCTACATCCAAGAAACTGGTTTTTTACTGAAGCTGTCGGTGGGAACGAAATATTGTCGTAAAAAACCCGGTTTCTGAGCTTACGCACTTCGACTAAAGAAAGCAGTTTTTACTTGATCTGTCGGTGGGAACGAAAGATTGTCCTAAAAAACCCGGTTTCTGAGTCAATCTCAAGGAGTAAGCTGTTGTGCATTTAAATCGTCCTCAGCATCCGAGTGTGTTAGCGGACAAATACAACTCTCCTGTCCCAGCCACTGCGATCCTACTTGATGCAGGGCTGCCATCACCGGTTGAATTTGGCGACCCTTGGGCGTGAGGGAATATTCGACACGGGGCGGAATCTCCGCATAAACACGCCGCTCGACTAACCCTTGAGATTCCAACTCTCGTAGGCGTTGGGTGAGGGTTTTGGTGCTGATGCCAGGAAGTGCCGCGAGTAATTCGTGGGTCCGCCTCGCCCCTCCAAACAGTTCGCGTAGAACTAAAATTGACCATTTATTGTCCAACAAATCCAGCACAAATTGAATCGGACATTTAACCTCTATGCACGGACTTGCTTCCACCATAAACTCTCTTCACAATGGATATTCCAGGGGTAGATAACTGCGCGATCGCAATCTCAAGCTGGGTTGGACTTCTAAAATCTTTGTAACGTTTTTTTGATTTGAAAAACCCGAAAATTAATATTTCTTTAGAAATGGCTCAAGCGTCCTGTTTGCTTCAATGCTTTACCTAAAGTAACTATAGGATACCAGTGGTAACTGACTTGTGGGCGATCGCGGATTAAGGCAATGTGGTTCACAGTCATCAATTCCGAAAAATCTACTCTCCACTCCTATGGTCAGTTCAATTAATAAATCGGAGTCTGCTGGTCTGCCATCCGGCATTAAAGCACCTGTTCAAGAAACCCTGTTAACACCCCGCTTTTACACCACCAATTTTGATGCCGTTGCCGAAATGGATCTGTCCGGGCAACAAGCGGAGTTAGAAGCAGTTGTAGCAGAATTGCGAGCGGACTATAACCGCCACCATTTTGTCCGCAATCAAGAGTTTGAGCAATGCTGGGACAACATTGATGGCGAAACGCGCAAGGCATTTATTGACTTTCTAGAGCGCTCCTGTACCTCAGAATTTTCTGGCTTTCTGTTGTTCAAAGAACTTTCCCGCAAACTTAAGAATCGCCAACCGTTGTTATCGGAAGCCTTTAGCTTACTGGCCAGGGATGAAGCGCGTCATGCTGGTTTCTTGAACAAGGCAATGACGGATTTTGGCTTGTCTCTCGATCTGGGCTATTTAACAAAAAATCGTACCTACACATTCTTCCCTCCAGAATGGGTAATTTATACTGTTTATCTGTCGGAAAAAATTGGCTACTGGCGCTATATTTTGGTGTATCGCCATCTCGAACAACATCCCGAACATCAAATTTATCCCCTGTTTCGCTACTTCGAGAATTGGTGCCAGGACGAAAATCGCCATGGGGATTTCTTTAAGGCATTGTTGCGATCGCAGCCTAAGCTTTGGAATAACTGGAAGGCAAGACTCTGGGCGCGCTTTTTCCTGCTGACGGTGTTTGCCACCCACACAATGACGGTGTTGGAACGCTCCACATTTTATGATTCGATCGGCATCGACCCCCAGGAATATAACAAGCAGGTGATTCATCACACCAATGAAACGGCAAAACGGGCGTTTCCCACTATTTTAGATACCCACCATCCAGAATTCTTTGCCCGTTTGGAGCGATGCGCGATCGCCAATCAGAAGCTAGCAGAAATCTCAAGTAACCAGCGCCCTGCCGCCATCCAATTTTGGCAAAAATTACCCTGGATTGGTGCGATAGTGTGGCAGTTGTTGCGCCTTTATTTACTGCCCTCGATTAATGCTGAATCGTCCAGAACCGCTATTAATTAGGAGATATTGCCATGACTAATCTATCGACACGCCTCCGAGAAGGCACGATGCAATCCCACACCACAGCCGAAAATACGGCATTTATGAAATGCTTTATGAAAGGCATTGTGGAACGGGAACCTTTGCGTAAACTATTTGCCGATTTGTACTTTGTCTACAGCGCCCTAGAAACGGCTTTGCAGAGCCATGTCAACCACCCGATAATCGGGACTCTCTATTTCCCTGAGTTAAATCGCACTGAGAATCTGGCTTGCGATCTAGCTTTTTATTACGGTGAAAATTGGCGGGAGGAAATTACGGCTTCGCCAGCGGGTTGTGTGTATCGCGATCGCATTCAAACCCTCTCAAAAACCGATCCAGTCCTGCTGATTGCCCATGCCTACACCCGCTACATGGGTGATTTATCCGGCGGACAAAGCTTGAAAAACGTAATTCGATTGGCGTTGTCTATGCCGCCGGATCGAGGAACAAATTTCTATGAATTTTCCCAAATCTCGACACCAGAAGCCAGGCGAGTATTTAAGGAACGCTATCGCCACACCCTGGATGAGTTTTCGGTGGATGCTGACACGATCGAGCGAATTGTCGCAGAAGCAAATGCGGCATTTGCCCTCAACCGGGATGTGATGCACGAACTCGAAGCCGATGTAAAAGCGGCGATTGGAGAACATACCTTTGATTTGCTGACTCGGCAAGATCGCCCCGGCAGCACAGAAAGCCGCAGCCGAGGGGCTAAGCGAGAATCTGTAGCGACATAGATCGCCCAAGGAAAACAAGAGCGATCGTATCTCTAAAATATGCCGGGAATCTGAACTTACACACTACCAAGAGGATAAATCGGTTAATGAAACAATTATCACAAACGGTTGAATTTGATGCTGCATTGTTGAATAAATACAACCAGCCTTTACCCCGCTATACCAGCTATCCACCCGCCACAGAATTAAGCACTGACTTCGATCGCAACGCATTTAGAACCGCGATCGCCGTCGGCAATCACAAACAAACCCCCTTATCGCTTTACTGCCACATCCCCTTTTGTGAAACGCCCTGTTATTTCTGCGGCTGCAATACCATCATTACCCAGCGTAAAGAGGTGGTAGAACCCTATTTACGCTATCTCGATCGCCAAATTCGCCAAGTTGCCAGTTTGGTGGATGCCGATCGGCTGGTGCATCAGTTGCACTGGGGCGGCGGCACGCCCAACTATCTCGATCGAAGTCAGGTAGAGTGTCTCTGGAACCAGTTAAATCGATATTTTCGGTTCGATGACGCAGCAGAAATATCGATCGAAGTCAATCCTAACTATATCGATCGCGAATACATTCTCTTTTTGCGACAATTAGGATTCAATCGGATTAGCTTTGGCATTCAAGACTTTAATCCCACCGTGCAGGAAGCGATCAATCGGGTGCAGCCCGAAGCGATGTTGTTTGATGTGATGGATTGGATGCGGGAAGCTGGGTTTGAAAGTGTCAATGTGGATTTGATTTACGGCTTACCTTTCCAGACACAAGCAACATTCCAGGAAACGGTACAGAAGACATTGCAATTAAATCCCGATCGCATTGCCGTATTTAATTTTGCCTATGTTCCATGGCTCAAACCGGTTCAGAAACGAATGCCGGAGTCTGCTTTGCCGACTGCGGGCGAAAAGCTGAAAATTCTGCAAAGTACGATCGCCCAACTGACGCAAAATGGCTATGTGTTTATTGGTATGGATCACTTTGCCAAGCCCAATGATGAACTAGCGATCGCGCAACAAGCTGGGCAACTACATCGTAATTTTCAGGGTTATACCACAAAGCCCGAATCGGACCTGTTGGGCTTTGGCATGACTTCCATCAGTATGTTGCAGGATGTCTATACCCAAAACCACAAGCGATTGAAAGACTTTTATCAGGCGATTGATGGGCAGGAATTGCCGATCGAAAAAGGCGTTAGACTGAATCAGGACGATCTGATTCGGCGGACAGTAATCATGGAATTAATGTGTCAATTCCAACTGTCTGTCCAAGATTTGGAAGAAAAATACCATCTCGGCTTCGATCTCGATTTCAATGACTATTTCGCTCAGGTTTTGCCCCAACTTGATGCCTTAGAAGCCGATGGGTTAATCAAACGTTGGGGCGATGGCATTGAAGTAACGACGATCGGGCGCTTGCTAATTCGCAATATTGCATCCGTGTTTGATAGCTATCTCATCCGAAACTCCAGCAAACGGTTTTCCAAGTCCCTATGAATTATCATCAGATTTGTTAACTCAGATTTGTTAACATAGTCAGGGAGGGATAAATATTTTCATAACCGAGTTGTTGCGTAAATTCTAACCAATTCAACAAGGAAAAATTAATGTTCTGTGAACAATGCGAACAAACAGCAAGCGGACAAGGATGCCATCAGTTTGGTGCTTGTGGGAAAAGTCCCCAGGTGAATGCTATCCAAGATCTGTTGATTTATTATCTGCGCGGGTTGGCTCCGATTGCCCTCAAAGCAAAGGAGTTAGATATTGATACCCATGCAGTGGATGTCTTCACCTGCGAAGCGATCTTTGCCACGATGACGAATGTCAACTTTTCCGAAAAGCGGTTTGTTGAGTATCTCCAGAAAGCGATCGCCCATCGCGCCAACCTCAAGGCTCAAGTGCAGCAAGCAACAGACAATCCACCGATCTGGGCTGCAATTTCCGACTTTGAACCCAACTTTGAGGAGAGCCTGGTTGAGCAGGGTGAGCTGATTTCCATCCAGTTCCTGAGTCAGTCTGCCTCGAATGTGGATATTTTCTCGCTCAAACTCACAGTGCTATATGGGGTTAAGGGTCTTGCCTCCTACACCTTCCACGCATACGAAGTGGGACAGGAAGACGAGCGGGTGTATCGTTTCATTTATGAGGCACTGGTCGCCCTCGATAACCAGACCTTGAGCTTGCAGGAGTGGGTGAATTTTGCTCTTGAGGTGGGAGCCATCAATCTGCGATCTATGGAACTATTGGATGCCGGACATACCACTACCTATGGGCACCCAATTCCCACGCCTGTTCCCCTCAATCCACGGCAAGGGAAGGCGATTCTGGTTTCAGGACATGACATCAAACAACTCGAAGGCTTGCTGAAGCAAACAGCAGATACTGGAATTACTGTTTACACCCACGGCGAACTTCTACCAGCCCACGGCTATCCCAAACTAAAACAGCAGTACCCCCATCTCTACGGTCACTACGGCACTGCTTGGCAGAACCAAACCAAGGATTTTGGCAAGTTCCCCGGTGCGATCGTGATTACGACCAACTGCTTAATGCCAACCCATTCCTATTATGAAGACAAACTCTTTAGCGTTGGCCCAGTCGGCTATCCCGGTCTGATTAACTTGAGTGCGATCGACAATGGCACACCCGATTTTACTCCCGTTATTGAGAAAGCACTGGCACTTCCCGGCTTTACTGAAGATGCACCCCCCAGGGAAGTCACAGTTGGTTTTGCCCACAATACAGTTCTAGGGGTGGCAGATAAAATCATTGAGGCTGTGAAACAGCGTAAAATCCGCCATTTCTTCCTGGTGGGGGGCTGTGATGGAGCCAAACCCGATCGCAACTACTACACCGAGTTTGTCGAAAAAGTGCCTGATGATTGTGTCGTGCTCACCCTAGCTTGCGGCAAGTTTCGGTTCTTCGATCGACAAATGGGCGACATTGAGGGACTACCCCGCCTGATGGATGTTGGTCAGTGCAACGATGCCTACTCCGCGATTCAGATTGCTGTAGCCCTAGCCAATGCCTTTGAGGTAGGTGTCAACGATATACCCCTTTCCATGATTCTGTCCTGGTATGAACAAAAGGCAGTAGCCGTCTTGCTAACTCTCTTGCATTTGGGGATTAAAAACATTCGTCTAGGGCCGACATTACCGGCGTTTATTTCTCCCAATGTATTCAAGCTTCTGTCGGAGAACTATAACTTGCAGGCCATTACCACCCCTGATGCGGATCTGGCAGCTTGCTTGAGCTGATCTTGAGTCCTACTATTCACACCTTTGGGGCTTTGTTTTTGTAGCCGCGATCTTTGCCATTGATATCTCTTCTATAGCAATCCTCGCATCAGTTTCAATAACTGGTTGCCAGGCTAAACGCCTGGGAATCAATGTCCCGAGGCTCTGCCTCGATTTTCGCGAGGCAGAGCCTCCGGATCTGCGTTACCAGGAAGAGCCTGGTAACGAGTAGAATCATTTAGGATTGCTATATAAGTGCAATAGCACCGCATAAGGGGTGCTATTGCACTTATCGAAAACTTGTCGTTCAACCGCTTAGCTCTTAATGACAGGAGTCACTAGGGCGGGTTGAGCTTCTGCTGAAGCTAAATCCAGGGGGAAGTTATGGGCATTGCGCTCGTGCATGACCTCAATCCCTAGATTGGCACGGTTGAGGATATCTGCCCAGGTGGCAATCGGTCGTCCCTGGCTGTCTAGGATGGAATTATTGAAATTGAGTCCATTCAGGTTGAAAGACATGGTGCTAATTCCCAGTGCCGCAAACCAAATTCCGACTACGGGCCAGGCACCCAGGAAAAAGTGCAAAGCGCGGGAATTATTGAAACTGGCATACTGGAAGATCAGCCGTCCAAAGTAGCCGTGGGCTGCATTAATGTTGTAGGTTTCCTCCTCTTGACCAAATTTATAGCCATAGTTTGGAGACTCTTGTTCGGTCGTTTCGCGCACCAGACTAGAAGTTACTAAAGACCCGTGCATGGCACTAAACAACGCACCGCCAAACACGCCGATTACACCCAACATATGGAAGGGATGCATGAGAATATTGTGCTCGGCAGAGAACACAATCATGAAGTTAAAGGTTCCAGAAATTCCCAGCATTAGACCGTCTGAGAAACTGCCCTGTCCGATCGGGTAGATCAATAACACCGATGTTGCTGCAGCCACAGGAGCAGAGTAGGCAACTGCAATCCAGGGACGCATTCCTAAGCGATAGCTCAGTTCCCATTGCCGACCCATGTAGGCATAGATCGCAATCAGAAAATGGAACACGATTAGTTGCCAGGGACCGCCATTATAGAGCCATTCATCCAGGGAAGCGGCTTCCCAAATTGGGTAAATGTGCAAGCCAATGGCATTCGAGCTAGGAACCACCGTCGCCGTGATGATGTTGTTACCGTAGAGCAGCGAACCGGATACAGGTTCCCGCAAGCCGTCGATATCCACGGGGGGAGCCGCAATCATGGCGAGGACAAAGACAATGGCTGCGGTTAGGGCTGTCGGAATTAAGAGGACTCCAAACCAGCCAATATACATTCGATTGTCTGTACTGGCGATCCAGTTGCAGAATCGCTCCCAAACATTAGCGCGATCGCGCTGTTTTAAGATTGCTGTCATGATTTCAAAAAAATGAGGACAAGTGATATTGCAATCTGGCTCAGAAACAAGAATTAAATAACATCGATTTTGGGAAGCTATTTATTTCGCGCTCCTTCAAAAACATTTTTAATTGAATCCTCAATAGTCTACAAGTCAGTTACCGCTGCTGTCTCATAGTTGCTTGGGGTAAAGCATTGGCTCAAATGCTGAAGTTGAGACAATTATAAAAAAAATATTACGAGGTTGTTTTTCCCCGAACGAAAGAACGCTAGAACATTAGACCGCATCAGCAACTCGGTAGTGCATCCAAATCAGTATTGAATGGGTTAATAAGTCATTGCGCTCGTGCTAGGGAAGATTTAACATTTTTTTCAGAATGTCTTTAATCTATTAGCCGTCCCCAATCTTTTACTCGCCGTAACTATAGGGGCTTGAACGTAACTATCTTGTCAGCAAAATTGAGAGATGTAAGATTGTTGATTATCTGGTGGTGGAACTGAACCTGAGTTAAGCTCATCCCACGCATGAAGGCGGTTATGACCCGTTTAAGGATCCTGTATTGCTAGACTGGCGAATCTTGCGTGGATATCTCCGTTACCTGCTCAATTCTCATCACCATCCTGACTTCTTTGAACAACGATCGCCCATCAGAAAATAGTTTTTTCGTATTCACAACCGACCCGATGAACCAACTCAAAAGTAAAAAAAATTCGACTCTCTCAAGGAGGAGCGTCATGTTTAATAATGTCGGTATGCTCGATCGCCTCATCCGCTTTGGTTTAACAGGCGTACTACTTTACCTCGGCTTTGGTGTTTATGGAGGTTCGGCATTAGGAATCGGATTAGGAATTATTTCAATTATTCCTGCCCTGACAGGTTTAATTGGAACTTGTCCACTCTATAGCTTGCTAGGCATTGATACTAAAAGCCAGCATCCCCAAAAACATTAAGTCTGCACCCGGAGATGAGAAATGGAAGAAAGTATCCCACTCGAAAATCCTTTAATGTCCAGAAGGCAACTACTCAACTTTCTCGCAGGAGCCGCTGTCGCCACCACAGCTACTGCAGCTCTTTATCCTGCCGCCAAATTCTTTGTTCCGCCAGCAGAGGGGAGTGAAGATGGTTCCCTCCTCGCTAAAGATATTCATGGGAATCTGATTCCGGCTAGCCAGATTTTAGCAGCACCCCCTGGAACTCGCGCCTTAGTTGCCGGATTGGCTGGGGAACCTACCTACCTCACCGTCAGAGAAGATGGTACGCTCCATCCTTGGGGGATTGTCGATAACTGCACCCACTTGGGCTGTACTTTCCCTTGGAATCCCAATGACAATCAATTTCAATGTCCCTGTCACGGTTCTCGATATGACCCAGAGGGCACAGTAGTACGCGGTCCAGCACCTCTTCCCCTTAAACTCGTCCGCGTGGCTGTCGCAGAAGATGCGATTTGGATTTCTCCGTGGAAAGAAACCGATCCCCGCACGGGACAAAAACCCTGGTGGGTTTAGCTATGAATGATATCCAAACAATTCTGATTGAAACCGACGAACAGACGCAGATGGCGTTGCGGGTGGCGTTGCGCTCGCCCAAGGCGCGCTTTCAGCGATTGCAGATTGCGATCGAAGTAGCAAGTCAAGCCACAAACGAACAGGCTGAGTCTTGCTGGAATCGATCGAGGTTGAGTTTTTCTAAATGTTTATTTCCAGTCTTGCTGGCGATGGATGTACCCATCTGCGTAATTTGTTGTTTTGTGAGGTAATTGATGACCGCTAAACTGTTGCCAACAACTCCGACTCGATATCCGCTAGATTGGACTGCGGTCTTCTTTTTCACGACTATTCATGCCCTGGCGCTCTTAGCCCCCTGGTGCTTCTCCTGGTCTGCCCTGGGTATGACCCTCTTTTTGCACTGGTTATTTGGCAGTATTGGCATTTGTTTGGGCTATCACCGCCTATTGAGCCATCGCAGTTTTCAGGTTCCTAAATGGCTGGAATATGCGATCGCCCTGATCGGTACCTTTGCTCTACAAGGAGGACCAATTTTCTGGGTGGCGGGTCATAGGCTACACCACGCCTATACCGAGGATATCGATAAAGATCCCTACTCAGCCCGTCGGGGGTTCTGGTGGAGCCATATGCTGTGGATTTTTTACCCGCATTCAGAATTTTTCGATTATCAACAGTACCAGCGGTTTGCCCCCGATCTGACACGCGATCGATTTTATTGTTGGCTGAATCGAAACTTTTTGCTGCTGCAAATCCCCTTGGGGCTACTGCTGTATGCACTGGGGGGATGGTCATTTGTGATCTGGGGTATGTTTGTCCGAGCCGTTTTACTCTGGCATAGCACTTGGTTGATTAACTCGGTCACTCACCTGTGGGGATACCGTACCTTTGACACAAACGACAACTCCCGCAATCTTTGGTGGGCGGCTATTCTCACCTATGGCGAAGGTTGGCACAACAACCACCACGCCCATCCTAACGTTGCCAAAGCAGGCTGGCGCTGGTGGGAGTACGATCCGACCTGGTGGGCAATTTGGCTGTTAAAGAGATTGGGTATCGCCCGAAAAGTGGTGATGCCACCGACTCAAAATGGCACACCTTAGAATCACCCACAGCATTTACGCATGAGAGACCAAAAACCCGGTTTCTGCGTCAATATCTCAAAGGAATATCGACGATTTTTCAGAGAAACCGGGTTTTTTGCGTAAGTCCTAATAAAAATATAGGAAATCGAGCTGAAGCCATGTCTACTGTCACTAAACCCTTCACTTCTGTTTACGGCCCAGTGCAATCCTGGCGCTTTGGGCGATCGCTAGGAATCGATCCGATCGGGCCAGATTCTAGTTGCTCGTTTAACTGTGTGTATTGCCAGTTAGGTGAGATTGAGTACCAGAGTTGCAACCGCCAGATTTTTGTCCCGACTCGGAAAATTCAACAGGATCTGCAATCCTTCCCTGTCGGCGATGCGAACACCATCACCCTCAGCGGTAGCGGTGAGCCAACTCTGGCACTGAATTTAGGCGAAATTCTGGTTGTGGCGAAGCAGATGACTAGGAAGCCCGTTGGGGTATTGACCAACGGCAGTTTGCTGGGCGATCGCGGGGTGTGTAACGAACTGGCGATCGGCGATTGGGTAGCTGTCAAAGTTGATGCCATTGCTGCTGACTCATTCCGTCGCATCAATCGCCCCATGCCAACCATCAACCTCCAGGACATTTGGGCCAGTCTCCTCCAATTTCGCCAACTCTATTCAGGACACCTGGCAATTCAGACGATGCTACTCACCGAGTGGAACGAACAGGATCGGGCAGAGTACATCCGGCGGATGCAAGCATTACTGCCGGACGAAATCCAACTCAACACGCCGACGCGACTTTGCCCCCTCACGCATCAGCTAGAAGCACGAGGGAACGAGCCGCCCAATGCCTGTTTATATCCGACAAGGCAACTCAAGCAAGTCAAGGCTGATGTGCTACAGGTTTTTGCCGATCGCATTGAACGTGTCACAGGAATTCCAGTGCGTTACCCATCATTAAAACCAGAGGCAGAGAACCGATGAAACCTCAGAAAACAAACCCATATTTTCAGCTTTTAGAAATTCCCCCTGGCTATCTCAACATCATGGGATATGTAGACGAGTCGGAAGTGAATGGGCCGGGTTGTCGAGCCGTGATCTGGGTGCAAGGATGCCTGCGGGAGTGCCCAGGCTGCTTTAATCCGGCTTCTTGGTCCTTTGAGATTAATCAATTAATTGCGGTTGATGTTCTTGCTCAGCAGATTCTCCGCAATCCTCGCAATCGGGGTGTCACTTTTTCGGGCGGAGAACCCTTCTGGCAAGCTCCTGCTTTGGCAGATTTGGCACGCCAAGTGAAAGCAGCGGGATTAAATGTTATGTCCTTTACTGGCTTCACGTTAGAACAATTGCGATCGAAACAGAGGCCCGCCGGTGTTGAGGAGTTGCTGGAACAACTCGATATTTTAATCGATGGGTCCTATGTGCAGTCTTTGGCAGTCCACTCACCCGATTCTCTCGTTTCTTCCAGCAACCAGCGCGTACATCTTTTCAATCCAGCTTTTCACGATCGACTCACTTGGGCCAGCGATCAGATCGAAATTCATATTCTGAAAGATGGCAGTCGGATTTTCACAGGCTACCGGGGTCAAATGAATCTGGCTGAGTCGGAGTTATAAACCCGATCGCATTAAGCATCGACCATCCAAGCAATACAGTGTTGCATTTGCTCGCGCATGGTTTGTCGATCGGCATTATACCTGCGGCCGTGTCCCGGCAACACCCATTCAAAGTCATAATTAGCCAAATTCTGCATAGATTTGATTTGTTCTGGCCAAGAATACCAACAGACTTCGCGAAAGCCAACTAGCTGCTGCAAACTTTCCGACCAAGCAAGATGATCGCCGCTGAACAAAAACTTGTTATTGTAAAGCAAAACTGTGTGACCTTTCGTGTGGCCGGGAACAGGTATAATCAACAAATCATCAGCTATTTGATACGGTTCGCGGCGTGACAATTGAATTTCTACACTGCGAGTACCCGCGTTAATTTCGTCAGCATGGAGAATGCGATCGCACCCAAAATAATCGCGGTATTGTTGATGATCTGCCACATCATCGCGGTGAGTCAAGTACATATAGCGAATGCCGCCCATTGCTTCTATGTTTTTGACTAGCGGCGGCACAAAACGGGGAGAATCAACTAAAATGTTTCCTTCGGGGCGGACAATTAAATAGCTGGCTGCGGCGTAGGATTTCTCTGAGTGGTAGCCGCAGTGATAGACATTTTCTGCTACGAGTGCGGGCAAACTTTGCTGAACTTCTTTGATGTTTTTCGGTTTTTCAACAGTGCCGATCGAACTTGTGGGACAAGACAAAAGAGCCGCCAGCGCTCGCCTTTCTTCCATCTCGTTAGTTGGCTGGTGGTAAACCGCAGACTGTTCTCCCTCTTGAGTAAATACTTCAGGTGCCATCCACCGACAAGTATCGCAGTCAATGCAGGTAGTGTCTACATAAAAGTTACCGCTGATATTTTCAGTACGCCTCCGATTAATGTTAGCCATTTTTCTACCTCTTAATAACCCATATAAATTATCGTAACTTAGTATAATTACTACGACATCCCGCCGGGGGCTTAAACCCGTCTCACAGCACAATTCGGTTAAAACAGACTAATAATTACTCCCTATTTATTGACAGTACCTTAGTATCAGTCCTATGCAAGAAGACTGATACTAAGAGGCAGGAGTTTAAACCCCTGCCGGACTCTTGCTTCTGCGTGCAAGATCTAACTTTCAACCAACAATTCTACTACTGCTTCTGGGCCGCTGGAAAAACACCCGCTTTCACCGCCACAGTAACAGGTTGCCCGCTGCGGCTCAATTCAAGCTGCAGATCGCTGCCCACTGTACTTTTCTCGACAATTTGCTGTACGCTGTTAGCATCGCTGACTTCTGCACCGTTGATTTTCTTGATCACATCGGCAACGCGAACTCCAGCTTGTGCCGCCGGAGAATCTTTGGCAATTCCCAAAACTAACACGCCTTTATCTTCAGTCAGCCTCAATTTGGGGTTGGGATTTTTATTGAATTCTGCTTTGACTTCGGGAGTAATGCTCAACATCCGAACGCCGAGATAAGCATGTTCGGCTTTTCCGGTTGTTACTAATTGGCTGGCAATTTGTTGTGCTCGATCGATCGGAATAGCAAAACCCAATCCTTGAGCGCCTTGAATAATCGCCGTATTCATGCCGATAACTTGACCGCGCTGGTTCAGCAGCGGACCGCCAGAATTGCCGGGATTGATTGCAGCGTCGGTTTGAATAAAGGTGACGCGCTTGTCGGGAACGCCGACATCGGCGCTAGAACGGCCTGTAGCGCTAATAATGCCCACAGTCACAGTATTGTCCAAACCGAGGGGATTGCCGATCGCGATCGCCCATTCTCCCGGCTGTAACTCTTCAGATTTGCCCAAACTTACCACAGGCAAATTATTAGCTTCAATTTTAACAACAGCCACATCAGTAACTGTATCTACGCCTAAAACTTTGCCGACAAAATCGCGGCCATCCTTCAGTTTTACCCTCACCGTATCCGCGCCATCAACAACGTGAGCGTTAGTCAAAATGCGGCCGTCGGAACCAAAAACAAAACCCGAACCGGAGCCCCTTTCTACCCGATTTCCCGGTTGAATGGGAGATTCCGAACCGAAGAAGCGGCGGAATTGCTCGGGGATCTCATCTGGAACTTGGTTCGTCACCGTGCGAGATGAATTGATCCGCACCACTGCCGGGCCGACTTCCTGCACAACTTTAGTGACAAAATTAGAGTCTTGAGAGGGCAGTATGTTTCCAGGCAATGCTGAAATTGGCGCTGCACTTGCCGGTTCAGCTTTGATAGCGTTAGAACTTCCAGGAACTTGAGAAGTTAGGGCGTTGCAACCAACTGTTGCGGTGGAGCCGAGCAAAACAAGGGATAAAAAAGCGAGTTTTTTCGGCAAGGAAAAGCGGCGAGAACGCACAGTTGTAGCAGGCATATTTTGGGTTGACATAGTATTGATTTGGTGGGAGTTAGAGCGAGAGTTATAATTAGGGTTTTGCATTTTTAGCACTTACTGGAATTAAGTTAGAACTACAGGATCTTTAATTTTTATTCAAGCATTTGTGATATCTGCTTGACTGGTGGGGTTTACCCTACCTGGTGGGGTAGAAACCCGACACTCACAGGTCTATTGTGGATTCCAGCTTTTGAGTGCGATCGAACTGGGTCTGTACAGACGAATTGCCGCCTGAGTGCGATAATACAAACTACGGTAGCCTGCGCGGATATTCCGCATTTTCCGCTAAATTTTCACAGGATTGATATCCGAAGTCAACAACTAAGATTCCAGACTTATTGTTACATAAATCAGCAGCAGCCCCAAACTTTCGCGATCGGGAGCGTTTTGGGATGAATTTTGGGGGTCTGACAAGTAAGTCCGGCACAAAGGCAATATCTAATCAACTTTAGATGACTGAAAATATATCTTACTCTTATTCTTTCGTGTTCTCAAACATTAACAAAAACCAAAGTCGTCTACTATGAATTTTAAGTTTGGCAAATCTTTTCTGGCAACCGCCCTCGCCCTGGGTGAGCTATTATCCGGCATTGCGGGCACTGCGGGAATGCCTGCAATCCAAGCTGCTACCAGGAAACCCGCAACTAAGACATCAGTTAAAACAACCCCCAAGCATCAAGCTAAAGTAGCAACTAAAGCAACCCCCAAGCATCAAGCTAAAAGAGCAACTAAAGCTAAGTCAAAGTAGACAGCCAGAACTCCGTTCAAATCTAAGATTTGAACGGAGTTTGCAATTTTATTGCTCTGTAGGTTCAATGGAACTAACCGGATCAATTTCCTTGGAATTGTTGCTCAAAGTTTCCAAAGTGTCAACAGTATTCTTAATAAAACCTGCCATCGGCACAGCAACTATCAAACCTGCTACTCCCGCCACCTTAGCTCCCACCAACAGCGACACTAAAATCCACACGGGATTGAGACCAATAAAACCGCCTAATAAGCGAGGAGCGACCCCGCTTTCAATTACTTGCTCAATTACTGTAGCGACAGCTAAAACTGTCACGCCGAGCCAAAAGTTGTTTAATGTGATCAGCAAACTGACAATGCAAATACTGAAAGGTGCCCCGAAGGGAATCATAGTCATTACACCCACACCCAAACCGAACAGCAGTCCGAAGGGAACTCGCAAAATTAAAAAAGCAACAGTTATCGACAGTCCCATCAAACCCGCCAAAGTTGCTTGCCCGACGAAGTAGTTGTGGAAGCTTCGCGCCAGCAACTCTCGCAATTGAAGGTTCAGCTTGGAGGGAAACCACTTAAACAAGCCTTCCCATACGCGATCGCCGTGCAAGAGCAAGTAGAATGTCACGACTATTGTCAGGAGAAAATTCAACAGACTGTCTGCAGCACCCAAGCCAAATTTGAGAATTTCGCCAGTGAGAGACTGCAAAGGAGCTGAAAGTCGATCGCTCAATTGGGTAGTCAAACCCCTGACATCAATGCGGAGATTGCGATTTTCCGCCCACTTGTGGAACGCTTCAATCTGTTCTGTGCCAGAAACTATCCAAGTCGGCAGTCGGGTGGCGAGTTCAGTGATTTGGTTTAGCAGAATCGGAGCCAGAGTCAGACCTAAAACCACCAATACCAGTAAAGTTAAAAACAATACGCACAAAACTGCTCGATCGCGCTTCAGCCCGTATCTGCGCAGAAAGCGAACTGGATAATCTAGCAAAAAAGACAGCACTGTAGCCACTACCAACACTGTGATCAGGGCGCGAAAATATTCAAAGACTAGGAGGGCTAACCAGCAGTTGAGTACCGCTAGGGGAAATACCAGTCCGTAAGTCCACCACTGCGGAAGTTGAGTGAAACGTCTCATCTAAGTTAACCGAGTTAAAATTTGAGATGCAAGATGTGAGATTGACAATGCTATTCGCCCTTCTCCGTCAACCATTTTATGTGGCATTTATTTATACCCGACTGCTTAAAATTCCCAATTGCTCGACCAGCAGGGGAAATTGGGTAGCTGGCAGGCAGTGCCTGCCACAACCATGTTATATTGTTTCCGCTGGTATGGATATATTACCTGCGAAATTAATTTTTTTTCGGTTGACACGGCAGCGGTTTGCAGCTCGCGATTCAACCTTTTTCCCCGTGGCGTTCGAGAGCTAATTGAATTAAACGGTCTACTAATTCGGGGAAAAAAATGCCATCGGCTGCCCACATTTGCGGATACATACTGGTAGCTGTAAATCCCGGCAAAGTGTTGATTTCGTTAATCAAAACTTCTCCGGTTGATTCAATGTAGAAAAAGTCTACTCGCGCTAAACCGGCTGCATCTACAGCCAAAAATGCTTGCACTGCCATTTCTTGGATTTGCGAGGCGATCGCACCGCTGACTTTTGCCGGAATTGACCAGTCGGCTTGTCCCTGGGTATATTTAGTTTCGTAGTCGTAGAAATCGCTTTGAAAAATAATTTCTCCCACCGTTGAAGCTTTGGGATTATCGTTTCCTAAAACTGCACATTCTAATTCTCTAGCAACCACACCCGCTTCAACAATTATCCGCCTGTCGTAGCTGGCGGCGCTATCGAGAGCTGCTTCTAACTCAGCGCGCGATCGAGCTTTAGAAATTCCCACAGACGAACCCAAATTCGCCGGTTTAACAAAGCAAGGATAGCCCAAAGCCGCTTCAATTTTGTCGCACAGTTTGGGGAAAACGCAAGGATTAGACCAGATTTCGGAACGATTGACAGCGATGTATTTTACCTGCGGCAAACCAGCGTGAGCAAAAGCCATTTTCATCGCAATTTTATCCATTCCCAGGGCCGAACCTAAAACCCCCGAACCGACAAAAGGAAGTTGCATTAATTTCAGCAACCCTTGCACAGTACCGTCTTCGCCATTTGGTCCGTGCAAAATAGGGAACCAAACATCTACGGCATTAAAATTAGGAAACTGTCCAGACGCGGGAGAGTCATCTTGTCCGGGTTGTTCCTCTATTTCCAGAGGTTTTCCGGTGGCCAAGACTTGTTGAGGTAATGTTCCCGACAGCCAGCGGCCGTTTTTTTGGATATAAAAGGGCAGAACTTCGTATTTAGAGGCATTTTCCTCAGCAGCGAGGGCGCGGGCGATCGCCCGCGCCGAACTAATTGAGACTTCGTGTTCGCCCGATCGCCCCCCGAACAATAGCCCGATCCGCATCTTTGTCATTTTTCAATACTCCTAGGACTTTTCGACAAATATACACGCAGTTAGCGCAGCTAACGCAGAGACGAACCGTTTTAAGACTATTATCTCCTCTGTCCACTCGGACTCTGTGTCAAGAGCGCTCTCTGCGGTTAAAATCCCCGTCTCGCCTGTCAAAAGCCTCAATTCCCCCCCCGATCGTTTTCAGTTAAACCGTCGCCAGAATCCGCAGCAAACAGCCACAGTTAGTCAAAAATTGCATCCCCCAAACAGCTTAAAATCCCATCATTTCCCTCAGCCTTCGATTCCAGATTTCTTGCCCTCATTTGAAACAGTTTATTTCCTTCCTCGTCCTTCAGCGCAGCCAGATATAGCAATCCTAAATCATTTGTGAATTTCTTACTCCCTCCCCTTAGAAAGGGGAGGGCTGGGGTGGGGTAAAAAATTTACGACTCCTGCAAGGTTTGCTATATTGCCGGAGTCAACAGAAACGCTCAATACTCCAGTCATCCTCAGTTGTCGGAATAGTTGTTAGCAGCAAAAGGCGAATTGGTTTCTTCAGAATTTGCGCCCCATATTAAATTGCTTCTTTCCACAAATCTAGTTGCGATTTGACCAGCCTACAATTTTTGTTTTGAGTATTGAGTTTGCCAACATTATTTTTGGTAATTTAACTCAAGACTCAAAACTCAAAACTATTCCAGCATTTCTCCCGTCAAACTAAAAGCGCGAATATCTGTAATTTTAACCTGCACAATTTTACCCGCCAATTCAGCAATATCGCCCTTAAAAAATGTGAGACGATTACCGCGAGTGCGTCCCATCACCTGAGTTGAATCTTTGAGATTTTGGACTTCCACCAAAACCTCTTCAGTGCGTCCGAAATAGCGCTGCGATCGTTCCATAGCCGTTGTTGTCACTACATGATTGATTCGTTGCAGGCGATCGGCTTTCACCTCTTCACTCAACTGATTTTCCCACAAAGCCGCCGGCGTCCCAGGGCGAGGGGAGTAAGCAGCAGTATTCACCAAATCAAAACCAACATCTTCGATCAACTTCAAAGTCTTCTCAAACTGCGCTTCCGTCTCCCCCGGAAAACCCACAATCGCGTCTGCAGTAATCGAAGCATCCGGCATATAACGGCGAATTGTATCAATAATCCGGCGGTATTTTTCCTGAGTATAACCGCGCGACATCGCCTTCAAAATATCGTTATCTCCCGACTGAAAAGGAATGTGAAAATGTTCGCAAACCTGCGGTAATTCCGCACAAGCCTTAATCAATCTTTCCGTAAAATAGCGCGGGTGGCTAGTAGCAAATCTGAGGCGATCGACACCAGGCACATCCTGCACAAAATAAAGCAAATCCGTCAAAGTATGCTGGTTGCTGCCGTCTGGTTTTGTCCCCGGCAAATCGCGGCCGTAAGCATCAATATTTTGCCCCAACAAAGTTACTTCTTTGTAACCTTGACGGCCCAAATCCTCCATTTCCGCCCGAATTGCCTCCGGCATTCGCGACTGTTCAACCCCGCGAACATTCGGGACAACACAATAAGTGCAGCGTTCATTGCAGCCATAAATTACATTCACCCAAGCAGTCACCTTGCTATCGCGGCGCGGCTTAGTAATATCCTCCATAATCTCAACAGCTTCTGTCGCCACAACTTGATTGCCCTCAAAAACTTGTTCCAGCAAATCTTCAAGTCGGTTAGCGTGTTGCGGGCCCATTACTAAGTCTAATTCCGGCACTCTGCGCAGCAGCGCTTCACCTTCTTGCTGCGCCACGCATCCAGCTACAATTAAAGTTAAACCCGGTTCTTGGCGCTTGCGATGAGCTTGCCTTCCCAGGTTAGAATAAACTCTTTGTTCGGCATTGTCGCGAATTGTGCAAGTATTGTAGAGAATCAAGCTAGCTTCGTTCGGGTCTTCCGAAAACTCAAAGCCCATATTTTCCAGAATGCCGGCCATCCGTTCCGAGTCGGCTTTATTCATCTGGCATCCGAAAGTAGTGATGTGATAGCGGCGGGATTTAACGGTCATGGCGAATTGCAGGCAATAAAAAATATAGGTTTTCAACCTTAACAATTTATTATAACACTTCTGTGTTAAACGAGATATGTCTGGTAATTGGGAATTTTAGTAATTGTAGGGTGCGCAATGCGCACCTTATTTTAGTAATTCTAGGGTGCGCAATGACCACTTTACCGCTACTGGAGATTTTAGTAATTTTAGGGTACGCAATGCCCACCTTACCGCTACAAAGAGTTTTAGATACCCGGTAACTTCTGCGAGGTCGGGTAGCTGACTATTTGTTTTTTTAGTTATATAAAAACTGTAAAATTGTTTTGGCAATACCTTGTGCAGCCAAATAAGGAACCCCATTTCCAACAGTTTTAAACATATTACTCAATGTCATCTTAGCCGGCAATGCAAACTCTTTTGGCAGTGACTGAACAGCCAGTGTTTCTGCAACAGAAAGCCTGCGAACTTTGTAAGGGTGCAAGTGAACTTCGTTATTGCCGTAACAAGCTGTCGGCGAATAACGCCATCGGTGCAATCGCTTGAAAGATTTTTTTGAATCGTCTCCTTCATCAACGGAAGCAAACCGCTGAAGACCTGCTTTGGGTTTGAAATAGTGTTTGGCATTGGGATGGTTGAGAACGTGATTTTTTTGGAACCAAAACTCAACAGTTAATTCTTGGGGAATACCATCAGGACAAGGCAAGAAACCATCGCCTGCAAAGGCATTCCTCTCAGGCCAAGGATTAGAAAAAACTTCGGATTTGGGATATAATATCTGACTCTGCCAAGAGAATAAACTTTCGGGTAAAAATGGGCTTTTTCGATCTAGACAAATGCCCATATTTTTGAGAATAAATTTTCTAAAGCCAATCAAAATAATTCTTTCTCTATCTTGGGGCACACCGTATTCTATCGCATTAATTAAACGCTCTACAAAAACGTATCCCGAATCAGCCAACTGATGTTTAAGTTCGTTGTAAAAAGCTTTATGTTTTTTTGTTCTCCACAAACCTTTGACATTCTCAAATAAAAAAAAATCCGGCTGCTGCTGGCAAATTAATTCAATGTATGAAGCTGAAAGCTGACCTTTATCTCCTTCCCCACCTCGGTTTTTGCCACCAATAGAAAAGTCAGGACAAGGCGGCCCCGCGATAAATCCCACAATATCGTGATGCTTGCGGGCATCCTGCATCAATTCCCGCAGGCGCAAAGCTGGTTCTCCCCCTACAAGCCGAGTTACATCTGCTTCCTCTCCTTCGCAATATCCGTATTCTGGTAGCGGCAAATTCAGGCACTGCCGAGAATAGCGGTATGCTTGCATGAAAGGTGGGAAAATTTCATTGACATACGCTACATTAAAGCCGATCGACTCAAAACCCAGATCGAGCAAGCCTGAACCAGAAAAAAATGAGAATATACAAGGAGGATGGTGCATTGAAGGATGCCGGCAATTTTGAGCTTAGCTTACTATAAATTATGTCTGGTGCCGAGGGAGCGGTGCACCTTACTATAAATTCTGTTGGGCATGGGGAATTGGGAATTGGGAATTGTTAGAATGGCCGGGGCGGGTTTATGAGATTATTGGTTTGAAGCGATTGTTGGTAAAAACCGCCCCTACAGGTATTATTACAACCATTGCCCGCCTCGGAAACGCCAGTAGGGGAAGAAAATCCGCATCAGTGTTTGCGACGCCAGATAAATAGCCAGCCACACTAAACTATAATGCAAAGCAAAAACGCCTAAGTCAAAATCTTGTGCAGGTATCCCGGGCAAACCGATAATTTTGATTAAAAATAACAGAAAAAGCGCTTCCCAAATCCCAGCGAGCAATTGAAACGCGCCGGGCCAATCTCGATCCCAGCGGAACTGCTGGATCGCAATATATAAAGCATCCCAGCCGATGCCAAAAATCGCTACATACCCTAAAATCCAGAAAAAAATTGAGCCTGATTGGGAGGTAATTAAACCCATAAAAAAGGGCAGGGTTACTAAAACGCCTACGGTTGAAAATAGCAGTAACCGAGTTTGCCAGCGGCCGAATAAGGTGGGAGTCATGCGATTTTAGATTTTAGATTTTAGATTTTAGATTGAATGGGAAGGGTGTTCGATTTGAGATTGGGGATTTGAGATTTGAGATTGCAGGGGAAGGTTGTTTGATTTGAGATTGGGGATTTGAGATTTGAGATTTGAGATTGCAGGGGAAGGTTGTTCGATTTGAGATTGGGGATTTGAGATTTGAGATTGCAGGGGAAGGTTGTTCGATTTGAGATTGGGGATTTGAGATTTGAGATTTGAGATTGCAGGGGAAGGTTGTTTGATTTGAGATTGGGGATTTGAGATTTGAGATTGCAGGGGAAGGTTGTTTGATTTGAGATTGGGGATTTGAGATTTTAGATTGAACGCGAAGCTTGTTTAGATCCATTAAATCCCGTACATTGCTCGTTGCCGAACTTGGTTCTTCAAGTTAGTCGGGAGATTTATTTAAAATCCACTTCCACCACTGCAGGAACGATCGCCAAACGCTCAATTTCCGGACACCCGAATCTCGGTTGGCGGCCAGACTTTCAACCGAACGCAAGGCGGCGTATTGCAAGCCCAAAAAACTGTCTACGGGCGCGTAAGGCCCTCCCAAAGTAATCGCGCCGGCTGCGTATACCCGACCTTCTCCGTTGCTAGCAGAAGTGTTGCGCAATTCGGGCACTTCAAAATCATTGTTAACGCTCAGCCGCCCGAAACCGTTGAGGGGAAGATTGTATTGAGCTACCAAATCATTTAATAGGGGACTTGTTTTTACTTTAGCGTCCAAACCCGTAGCATCAATAATAAAATCAGCCTCTAACTTAATTTGCCCCTTGAGTTCCTTCTCCTGAATGTAAGTCACCGTGCGGTTTTGACTGTCGCGCTCGACTCGCTCGACTTCCCCGAAGGTAATTTGATACCATCCTTGACTTAAACCTTCTTTGACAATCCGCCGCCAGTCCCGGCGCTTGGCTGTAGTAGTGCCGCCCCAGTCTGTGAGCAACTGCGGGCGAAATTCGGGGGCGGCTTGTTCCAAAAGTACGCGGAGTTCCCCGCCCCAGCAAGCTTTGGGCCAGTTGAAAGGTTGAAATTCGTAGTGATTTTCAACGCTGCGCTGAGCGAGGTTAAATTTGTTGCCCTGGGGTTTGGGCGATCGCATCAAATGCAATACTTGAATGTTACTGTTCCGCTGCCGCGCTTCGTAAATTCGCTGCACGACTCGGGAAGCCACAATTCCCCGGCCTCTAATTAACACGCTGCCGCCGCTGGCCTCCAATTTTTCGTAAACGCCGTCGTGGCTTTCGTAAGCGTTGACAACCGACTCAAAATCCTGGGTTTTTTCGCGGTAAGCTTGCAAGTCGGGCAGAAATTGAATGGCGGGATAGCCGGTGGCTAAGTGTACGTATTTGGCGACTAAAAAAGCGTGGTCGCGGCGATCCGCATTCGATCGAGAATAAGCGATCGCGTACCTGCCGTCATCTGTTTTGCGAATTCCCCGCACTCTACCGTAGCGAAACATTTGATTCCACCCAATTCTTTCGACTTCCCTGTCAATCGAATCAAACACATTCACCGCGCGAGGCGTATAAGTTTCGGCAAAAGTCGGTTCAGCAAACACCTGCCACATCAACATCAGCGATACTCCCAAACGCCCTTTGCGCAATTCCTGCCAAGCTTCCCGCAAAGCATAAGGAGGCCAGCCCCAAATGTTGTCTGGACAAGAGTCAGAATTCGATCGCAGGCGTTCCCGCAGCGGAATTTGAGAATTCAGGCACAGACGCAGGTAGCGGGCGTAAGGCTGGTTTTCCATGCCCAAAACCGCAATTCGATCGGTTTTCACGCCGCAAATTCTCAGCAAATCCACCCAAATAAAGCTGCCCAAACCGCCGCCAACGGCAGCCCAATCAACTTCTGTCACAGGGAGTCCCATAGATTCGAGCGATCGCATTTTCATTTTAGAAGCGTGCAAAAATGCGATCGGCGGAAATTCTCCCCTACTACTTGTTTGAGAAACCTGCGACACCATTTGCGGTCCCAATGCCGGATCTGGCCCATTGGTCTGCGGGTTAAAGAAAATGTGAGAATTGACAGACGGCGTTTCTGGGGAATTAACAGCAAAAGAAATGCCGATCGCGTAGGGCCCTACTTGCAGCATATCCCCGTTTGCCAGCACGCACCGGGTTTGGCGAACGCCGTTGACAAAAGTACCGTTGCGGCTACCCGTGTCAGTGAGTACGATACTGTCACCTTCGGTGCCAATCACTGCGTGAAAGCGAGAAACTTGACTGCTGCTGAGCGCAATTCGAGAAACTCGTTCCCCGTTGATTGTGGCCGGCATAGCTTCAAAAATTCGTCCCAAAGCGATGGGTAAGTCGAGTATAGGGGATCGACAATCCCCCGTAGCTGTATCTGTCCAAGTCAGTCGCAGGCGCAAGGGTTGAGAATTCATGATTATTTTTTAAACATCAGCCGTCGGCTTTGAGCTTTCTGCAAAAAAGATTTTTTAATTTGAGAGTATTTAGCGAATACCCGGATTTTCCCTTTTTCAAACTTTCAGGGAGACAGCATCACACTCGCCGCCGCCGCCAAAGAAGTACCGCACCACGGACACCCCGCATTCAACTGCGCGTAAGGCGAAATTCGGCTGCACTTGGGACACTGCAAGCCATATTTTGAAGGCCCCGTAGGCCCAGAGTTACCCAGTGCAGGAGGCCCCAGCAAAACTGTCTGCGGCGCGGCTACCTGCACCTCTGTCACCTTCACCACCTCGATTTCCACTTCGCCTAAATGGATGTGGCTTCCCAATCTCAATTTTGCTTCGCCTCGGGGGAGAATTTTTCCGTCTACCAGCGGCGGATTGCTTTCGCGCAAATTTCGCACAGCATACTCGTGCAATTCGTGATTAAAAAATATTTCAACGTGTAGACCCGATACGCTGGGATGCGACAATACTATATCGCACTTCGCCGGATCGCGCCCGAGCCTGACGCTTCCGGGATTTTTGCTCGGCTGTCCGTTGTGAATTGTCTGAGTTTGACGCACCCCAGCTTCTGTCCATGCTAAAGTGAGCTGGTTTGTCATGATTGTATAGTTTTCTCAAAAATATAAAAAAATATTAGCTGATTTATTTTGAGGACGGACTTCCTCACCAAAAAACTTAATTAGAATTATTGACGCGGACTCGATCTTGCCTTCGGAAAATATTATCTACAGCTAAACAAAAAAGCCCCTAAGTCTGGGCTTTTACTGATCGTAGGCTCTTTTTTTGAGAGACTGATATCAAATCCGTTAGCATCGGAATAGTAAATTCGAGTTCACTGTTGACTCTCAACTGTCAACCCTCAACCGTCAACATCACGGACGGTGTAACCGTCCATGATATGACTCGCGCTGGCGAGCTTTTCTTTCCCGCCAAATTATTGACCCCAGTGCAGCTTGGTTAAAAATTTGCTGTTCCCGATTCGCCAGCGATTGCTAAAAACTAATTGCTGTGGGGTTTTCAGATTAGCGAAGCTTGGGTGCGCCAGTGACGAATTTTGGAGGTGAAACGATCGAACTACCTCGGGAAATTCGATCGCCCCACCTCCTCAAACGCTCAGTGTCCTAGTGCTATGTCTGAAACTGCAACCGTGTAATCTTTCGTTGCAGAGCCAGCCTTGAGAGACTTATTCGCTCTTGCGGCTTTTCCGACCGCCTTCGCGACCAATTTGAGCCATGTGTTCGCGATTTCTGCTGACAGCTTCGCCGCCTTTTTGGCCAGCTTGTCTGGCTTCTTCAGGGGTGAATTCGTGTGCAGTTCCTTTCTCGTGTGCAGCTTTTCCGCCTTTGCTAGCAATTGCGCGCTGTTTTTCTGCATCCATAGAAGCGAATCCGCGTTTGCTTTTCTCAGCCATGACTGTCTCCTTGTTTTTTTTTCTGATTTTTTAGCTCGATCGCGCCTTCGCCTCCCACTGTCGTGGGTATTCCCACTCAGCGGTGAGATATCCGACGGTAAATTATGAGACCTCATCAGACGAATCTAAGCTTTTGGTCTAACTCGCAGGATGACTCTTTCATAATTTACAAATGTGAACTAAAAATAGTTCACGCCCGGGCACTATAGCTAGAGCCGCCAATGTTTAGCAGGTTACTGTCTTTCAATCATTCTATAAACCCCCCCAACTTTTATACCTCTTTCTCAGGTATAGTCATTCTTTAGTTCGCTGGAAGGATGGAAGCCAAAGCTGATTGGGGGTAGACTCAGAGGATTTTTCGACTTCACGGCGAGACCTCAAAAATTAAAAGTCTAAAGAGGGTTGCGTTTTTGTCTTTTTACTTTTTTTTTTTTGAGGCATTCGGCGCTTGCCTGCTATCCCGATGTTAGTTGGTCTGCCGATCGAGTGGTTTCTGGTAAGCGATATTTTGGGGCGCAGCGCAGGACATACTCGATCGCACTTATCAAGTTTACCTTATGACCGATCGAAACATAAATCGGTTTTACTCCTGTTTGCGTCCTCAGCGCTGCCCCTACTGTTGATCCCTCCAGCAGCAAGGGTTGCCAACTGCCCCGGTCGAGTCCGACTTCTGAATGTTCTCCCATAAATCGATTTTTGGCAACTCCGATCGTGGCAATTCCTGTCAAAACCCCCAAATGGCAGGCCAGACCGAACCTGCGGGGATGGGCTAGTCCTTGACCGTCGCACAAGATCAAGTCTGGCCTCAAACTGATATTTTCCAAAGCCTCAAGGACTGCGGGTACTTCTCGAAAAGACAAGAAACCGGGAATGTAAGGAAAAGTTGTAGGACTGCGAACCACTGCTTGCTGCTGCAACTGCAAGTCGGGAAAGCTCAGAACTGTTACAGCGGCCCGGGATACGTCTTGTGCACTGTCGTAGCCGACATCTACGCCTGCGACGTACCGAACTGTCTCGAGTTGATTTTCGGTAATTACCTCTGGCCGAAGCTGTTCTTGAATGGCGATCGCCTCTTCAATTGTCTGCGGCCAAGGGTGTCGCTGCAACATTAGACATCTTCATTTAACCGTTCTCATCTAACCTTAACTTATTTTCTGGCATTTTTAAACTCAGATTTTTATCCTTTTACGCTATAAATTCACAACTTGCGTAAGGAGTCTTTCTTTATACTCTGGAGGTTTGACTGAGGCGGGTCGAGGCTCATTCTACACATAGAGTCTGTACATCCGAGAGTGAAATTCTCTCTTTCGCGACTTGCGCCAACCTGTAAAGATTGCACCGCTGCTCACCTCCAATTTTTTACTGAAAATTTACAAAAAATACCTATTTGATGCTAATTTTTTAGCTTTCTAGAAAGCTTTCTCTTTCCGAGCCCCATGCTCTAGCTTGTCCCAGAGCGATCGAGCTATCTATTTACTTATTCTTTATCTAAAATCCTCCTCATTGTCAAGATAATTGAAACATTTATTCATCAATAATTTCAGCTAGGTACAAGTGCCATTGTTCGTACCAGAGCCTCAATGTAACGGCAATCTAATATTTTTTTGATTTAAGAGGCTTTCCGACCCTCACAGTCCTATGACTTTTATGAAAAAATAAAGAAATTTATGAGTTGTTGCACCATTAACAGGAAGTTATAATCTTAGATAAGAGCGAATAGATAACTAACATCCAGTAACACAACCTCGCTGACTTAACATATGAAAACAATGCAAAGTGTTCGGTACAACCTAGCACTCTACATCGTCGGTGGCATCGTCTTCATCATCGCCGCCTTAAATTTAAAACCTTTTGCCATCGTCGGCGCAGGGGAACGCGGCGTCATGATGCGCTTCGGCAAAGTTCAAGACGCGATCTTAGATGAAGGCATCCACCCGATTTTACCCATCGTCACCTCTGTAAAAACTCTGAGCGTGCGGGTACAAAAAACTGATATGAATGCAGATGCAGCATCCAAAGACTTGCAAAAAATTACTACAGATTTGGCAGTCAACTGGAATGTTGACCCCGCAAAAGTTAATCAAGTTTTCCAACAAGTAGGAGACGAAGAACAAATTGTTACCAGCATTCTGAGTCCGGCTATTTCGGAGGTTCTCAAAGCGGCAACTTCTAAAAAAACAGCAGAAGAAATTATCACTAAGCGCACGGAGCTCAAAACAGAAATCGACAACAGTCTCAAAAAGCGTTTGCAACCTTACGGGGTCATCGTCAGAGATGTTTCGTTAATAAATTTTGGCTTTTCGCCAGAATTTAGCAAAGCCATCGAAGCCAAACAAATAGCAGAACAAGAAGCAAAACAGGCAGAATTTGCAGTTCAAAAAGCAACCCAAGAGGCTCAAGCCGAAATTAACCGCGCTAAAGGTCAAGCCGAAGCTCAGCGCTTGCAGCGACAAACTTTAACTCCCGAAATTTTGCAGCAGAAAGCGATTGAAAAATGGAATGGCCAGTTTCCGACAGTAATGGGAGGAGGCGGAACTTTGCCTTTAATTAATATTGCGCCGCCGAGCTCTCAAGCTGCAACTGGTGTTAAATAAGCTGCTGCAAATCGTAATTGCTAGGGCGCCGGGAGAAGGGGAGAAGGGAAAAGGGGGAGAAGGGGTGAGGGTTCCAGGGCATGAGGGGAACAGAAATTAAGGGTTTTTCACGGAGGAACTGAAGATGTGCTTTTTTAAAGGTTCAACAGCAAGCGTAGACAATACCACTAACAACTAAGGTTAAATCCCGCTTACTTAAATACCAAGATAGAATTTACGTGGCGCGAATCCTGAAAAACGTTAAAGTAAGAAGCAACTAGGAAATTGTAAAGGTTTGCTTGAAAGTTCGGCTGATGGGAGATCGGGAGAACCAGTCAATTTCTAATTTAGGTGAAGTGGGGGGTGCAGGCGATCGCCATTCTGCATCAGAAGCACTGTGGCTGCGCGATCGAGCCTTGGCAGCTACTAGCATTGGCATTGTCATTGCTGACGCCAATGCACCCGATTGTCCCATAATTTATTGCAATCCGGCCTTTGAACGGATAACAGGTTACTGCGCCAGTGAAATCTTGGGGCGCAATTGCCGATTTTTGCAAGGCCCCGATACCGATCGAACTACCGTAGCTAAGATCCGCGAAGCCTTGCGCCAAGGTCGAGAAATCCAGACAACAATCAAAAATTACCGCAAAGATGGAACTCCTTTTTGGAGCAAATTGTCTGTATCTCCCGTGCGAGACAACAACGCTAATTTGACTCACTTCGTAGGAGCTCAGTCGGACTTGTCCGAAGGCATATCTGAAGTGCAGGAAGCATTGCAGCAAGCTAACGACCAACTGCAAACGATTTTGGAAGCAGTTCCGGGAACAGTATCTTGGATCAGCTCGGATTTGCGCTATTTGGGGGTTAACCAGCACTTAGCCAAACTGCACGGTTTGCCGCCGTCGGCTTTTGTCGGTCAAGATATCGGTTTTCTGGGCGCTAGCTCGGATTTTCACTCTTTTTTGGTGGAGTTTTTTGCCGGCGACGCTACGGAAACGGTTAAAGAAGTCAGCGCTAAGGTGAAAACCGACGGCGGACAGTCGGCGGGATGCTATTTGATTGTGGCTCAAAAGTACGATCGGGGCAAAGCAGCTTGTCTGGTAGGGATAGACATTACCGAGCGCAAGCGGGCAGAAGAAGCTCTGGTGCTGACTCGCAAGGCGGTGGAAAGTTCGAGCGACGCGATCGGCATCAGCGATGCCAACGGCACTCACATCTATCAAAATCAAGCGTTTTCTCAGCTATTTGAATGGGAGACGGCAGAGGAATTTAAGCTAGCCGGAGGTATTTCGGCAGTTTTTGCTGACCCCGCAGTCGCACGCGAGGTACTCGACACCATCGCCCAGGGTTATTCTTGGTCAGGTGAAATTACCAACCGCACTAAAAGCGGCCAAATTTTGCAAGTGCTGCTGCGGGCCGATGCTATTAAAGACCGCACAGGGAAAATTGTCGGTCGGATTTACATGAATACCGATATTACCGATCGCAAGCGCACGGAACAAGAGCTGCGGCAAAGCGAGAAGCGCTTTCGATCGTTGATTGAAAATGCTAGAGACATTATTGTGATTCTCGACGAGAAAGGCTTTTGCCGCTATGTCTCTCCTTCCCAAGAGCGGATTTTGGGCTACCCGACGGCGGAAGTGCTGGGCCGGTCTGTATTTGACTTGATTCACCCTGATGAATTGCCGATGGTGAATCAAGTGTTTAAAGGTGTCATCCAAATGCCGAAAGTTAGCCTGGGATTGGCGGAATACCGAGTGCAGCACAAGGACGGTTCCTGGTGCATCTTAGAAGCGGTGGCGACGAATTTGCTCGACGAACCTTCGGTGCGGGGAATTGTGGTCAACTGTCACGACGTGACTGAACGCAAGGTGGCTGAAGACCAATTGTTGCACGATGCTTTGCACGATGCGCTGACGGAGTTGCCGAACCGCGCTTTGTTGACTGACAGGTTGGGGCAAGCTTTTGCCCGCGCCCAACGGCATCCCAGCTATCAGTTTGCCGTGCTGTTTCTGGATTTGGACAGGTTTAAGGTGATTAATGACAGCCAGGGACACCGCACTGGCGATCGGCTGTTGGTGGCTGTGGCGCGCCGTCTCTTGACTTGTTTGCGGCCTGGCGATACGGCGGCGCGCCTGGGGGGAGATGAGTTTGTGATTTTGCTGGAGGAAATTAAAGATGTTGATGAGGCGATCGCCCAAGCAAAGGAAATTCTCAAGGCGATCGAACGACCGCTTTATTTGGAAGGTAATAAAGTTTTAATTACTGCTAGCATCGGCATTGCTTTGAATACCGACAAATATCAGTGGCCGGGAGATATTTTGCGCGATGCTGATATTGCGATGTACCGCGCCAAAGCTCTCGGTAAAGCTCGCTACGAAGTGTTTACGAGTTCGATGCACACTCAGGCTGTGGCTTTGATGAACTTGGAAAACGATTTGCGGGAGTCGGTTGAAGAGCTTAATTTGAAGTATTCGATAGTCAATTTGGCAGGTGGGGCGGTGGAGGAAAACTCGCCGCAGGGCGAAATAGATCCGAAGTTGGAGCGTCCGAAATTGCAATTGGATACTTTTAAATTGGAATGTCCTTTTACTGTTTATTATCAGCCGATCGTTTGTTTGAAAACAGGTTCAGTTGTCGGGTTTGAGTCGCTGGTGCGCTGGATGCACCCGGAACGGGGTTTAGTTTCCCCGATGGAATTTATTGCGATGGCGGAGGAAACTGGGTTAATTATGCCTTTGGGCTTGTGGGTTTTGAACGAAAGCTGCCGCCAAATTATCAAGTGGCAGAGTTTGAATTTACCTGTGGGAAATTCGCGGTTGACAGTAGCAGTAAATCTTTCTGGGAGGCAGTTTTCGGAACCGGAGTCGATCGAGCAAATTAAGCAAGTTTTGCTGGAAACGGGTGTTGACACTCGCTGTTTGAAGTTGGAGATTACTGAGACTGTGGTGATGGAAGATGGGGAAGCGGCGGCGGCGATGCTTTCGCAGTTGAGAGACTTGGGGATTGAACTGTGCATTGATGATTTCGGCACTGGTTATTCGTCTCTGAGTTATTTGCACAAGTTCCCGATTAATATTTTGAAGGTCGATCGCTCTTTTGTCAGCCGCGTCGGTGAAACTGGCGAAAATTTGGAAATCGTGCGGGCGATCGTGATGCTGGCCCGCAGTTTGGGGATGGAGGTAGTGGCAGAAGGTGTCGAAACCGCTGTCCAATTGGCTCAAATGCGGGCGATCGGCTGCGAGTACGGTCAGGGGTACTTTTTCTCTAAACCTCTCGACAGTGAGGCAGCTACAGCCTTGTTGAGGCGATCGCCCAAATGGTGAACTGAACCAAATATTTAGTTTGTATTTTGAAAAATATTAAAACTCTTGCGGGGTGCGCTTATTGGAGATGCAATAAGGGCGATCGATCTTTTCGTAATCAATGCCTAGAGTGTTAAAATTACAATTTAGTATAATAATAGCAAACTATCGAGATAGGTAAAAATATATGTCTCAATCTGTTGTGCCAGCAGTCGAAGAAAAACAGCTCGATACTTCGCCTACATTAACTTTTGAAGAATACAGAGTTTATCAAAGCAAGGACGATGTAAAATACGAACTGTACACAGGCAAATTAATACCGCTAGCAACAGCAACAGTTTTACACATAAAAGTTTGCGAATATTTTGTTTACAAATTGCAGCGTTACCTAGCTGAAAACAATCTTGACTTAGTAGTAAAAACAGGCTTAGGAGTGAGAACAGAAGAAAATTCCTCCCGTATTCCTGATGTAGTTGTTTGCACTAAAAGTCTTTTGGAGCAAGCTGGTGCTAGACCCGGAGGGGGCATCCTTGACTTGGATGAAACAGCGTTATTAGTAATAGAAGTAGTTAGCCAAGATCGGCGAACCGACTATATAACTAAACTAGGAGAGTACCAACTAGCTAACGTACCGGAATATGTAATTGTTGACCCGACAGAAAAAAAACAGCGGGTGCGAGTGATGGCATTTCTCGAAGGTGATGACATTTATACAGAGGTAAATTACTTGCCCGGTGAGGAAATGGAATCGGTAGTATTTCCCAATCTGAGATTATCAGTCAATGAAATTTTAGATCCGCCATTAGTGGAAGGGTTAATTAAGGCCGAACAAGCGCGATTGCATGAACTTAGGCACCAAACTGCAACGCAGCGTGAACGAACTGATGATGAGCATCAACGTACTGAAAGATTGGCGGCGAAGTTGCGGGAATTGGGCGTAGATCCTGATACTCTGTAGGAAATTGGATAAAGTAAGCGGGGCAAAGCTATCCCGTAGGGAATCGCCCTTGACATCTCAATCCTCTAGCGGCAAGTCGCGCAGGAAATAAAAGCGATCGCTTTGCCAATTGTCTCCTTTAATTCGCCCTGCATAACCTGTCAGCGGAGAAGAAAGTTCTACTAACATTTCGTGCAACTCTTCGGGGGACAACTTCTTGGGTGGGTTAGACATTGAATACGCACCCCTAAGAGCATCAACACTTGCTCGTTCATGACCAGTATTTTCCTGATACGTTTTCAGAATATGCAGAAGATGCGATCGCACTTTAATTTCTTGTTCAACTTGCTCAATATATTTAGCCACTTCATCATCAGATTGTCCCGGTTTTAAGTATTCTTTCAGTTTAAATAAGTCCACCGAGTTAGGATAGTTGCTTTGAAGTTTAACCAATTTTTCCAGCGTCTCCGGGTTCATAATTGCCATACCGTGTACTTTTGCTGCATCCATAAGTTGAGTAGTTGGAATGCCAGGGCCAATAATCAACTTAGTTGCTTTTGCGAGTGTTTCTTTATCTTTGAGCCGTAGCGTTCCTAAATTCAGCAATTGAACTGCTGTATCGTTAGGGATTTTTTTACCTGCTTTGCACTCGCCAACTAACGGGTAAGGTTTTGAGCATAATAAATCTAAGCCGCCAGCACCACCTTTGTGAGCATAATCTATTGTAAATCCCAAAAACTCAAGGCTATCGCGCACTACAATTTCAAAGTCTGTTCCTGCTTGATAGTTGCTTTTGTCTTTATCTAGTTCTTTGGTGCGATTTCCCAAAGCTGCTATAGTCTTTATCCAAGCTAAATCCGGTTTGATTGGTTTTACAGGCTTATCGCTACTCCAACCTAGAAATATTTTGATTTCTGCGTCTAGTTGTTTGGCTTTTGAATTGGTGGTGGATAAATGCACTAATGCACTTTGCAACTCTTCCAATTCTGGATGTTCTGGCGACTCTCGGTTTACCAGCTTTTGACGGCGTTTGGCAAAGATAGACTCGCTCAACACAGGCGTTGAATCAGTAACATTTAGAGACTTTGGCAAAGATACAAAATTGCCGCTGGGATGCACAGGCATTTCGAGCGGCTGAGGCAGCAAATAAACCCGCAGGTAAGCTAAATAAATAAAAGGACGCTGCTGGAGAATTTGCTGTAATGCCTCTGTTTTCCAGACTGTTAACCGCGACAAAGCCTCTAATGATTCCGACTCATTCACCATTTGGCACAATTCGCACCTAGCCCAAGCTTTGATCGAAACTTTATCTGAATCTAACTGAGCAAGTGCCTTTTGAGCAGCGGGTAAAAAGCTCGATCGATAATATTGATCGTAGGGCAAGTTACCTAAAACAGTGCCTGGATAGAGTGCATATTGTTCTCCCGGATTAAACGTTCGCCACACTAGAGCTGCAATCATTCGCCCTTGGATTAAACCTTCTACGTCTGGGGCCGGCAAACGGATAGCCCTGTCAATATTGACTAATGACATGAGAGTATTTGTCCCAATATGAAGTTGATAGTTTAGGAAGCCTTAATTAAACTCGCTCAGTAAATTGTCGCACGACTTATCTAATTCTTCTGACTCCGATAAGTCATCCATAATAGACTCCGCTACAGTTACGGGTTCATCTTCAATAAGATCGGTAGGAACCTGATAGGACGGATCGCTAAGAATCTCTTTAAGCAAGGGGTTACTAGCCCCTAGCATTTTCTCAGCACCTTTTTCGGCAATAAAATTGAAAATCTGCTCCTCACTCACCCCATAATCTACTTCGCGCTTCTGATGAACAGCCCGAATAGCTAACAGCGGTTTGATTTCATCTTCTTTCAGTGGGACATATTCTCCACCTTGTTGTTTAATGAGCGGTACAAGATACTTTTGCTCCATGTATGAAGTAATCTTTTTGCTCTGGGAACGAACCAAACAACCGCGAGTTAAATTAAAAGTTTGGTAATCATTTAACCTTTTTAAACCCGATCCTAACCCTTTTCCACCAGCATACTGAAGCACTGCTACTCCAATGATTACATCTTTTCCGTTGTCTTTGCCAATTACTTTGAAATTGATGTAATCATCCTTGCCTCCACGTTTCTTAACTTTATCTGTGGCTTCCTGAACTGTTACCCTTTCCACTGTCTGACCAATCAAACTCTGAAAGCCAAATAAAATAGCATCAGCAAGCAGATAATTATCTTCTAAATAAATTCCTATGTCTTCCTCTAGCTCTTTGATGAAAGCAAGTTCAACGGGATTAGAAATATCGGAATTTTTAGGGCTTTCACCCGTAGAAATAGGAGGATTACAATTTTCTTTACACCACTTCAAAACCTCTCTAGCAGTGGGTTTTCCTTTGCCAAGCTCGCTAAGTTGAATTTGAGTGAATGGATAAATTGGCTCAGGAGGAATTAAGTTTTGCCGTTCATAATATTTGTCTAACCAAAAGCTAACTAAGTTAACAATTGATTCTGCATCCATGTATTTCAAGTCAATCGGATTTCCCTGAACCGAAACCTTAGTGAACACTCCACCAGGTAGCTTCTTTATTTTATCGATCCATTGAGGAGGCATCATTACACTCAGTATCAAACCCCGGTTTAGATTTTGGAACAAATCTTTGATTAGTCCTGCAACAATCTGACTGATATGTAAACCACTAATATCGTCGTAGGCATCAGGCGTGTCTAACTCATCAAAGCAAATGACCAGTTCCTTGTACTCACTAATCAAATCTAAGATTTGCAAAACCGCCTCAAAAGATTGGCATTGACTCGGGAGTTCCAACTCATCGGCTTTGTATTTAGCAAGTTCTTGACCCTCTAACCATTTGATTGCATAAAGTGATTGCTCGTCGGAGAGTGTCCAAAAAATTGCCTTGACAATATCAGGATCGTTAACACTTTTCGCTTGCAGAAATGCTTTTGTTAGATCCTTAACCCACTTCTTTAGTTGCTTGGGCGTGCCTGCCTTAAATTTTTCCAATAATTCTTGAGGATAATAAACTTTAGCATTGGGTTTGGAAACCTTTAAAGCATTGTTAGCCATTGCCGTTGCTAGTTCTTGCCACTGTCTCACCCCATCTCTACCAATCTTTCCGAGGCTCTCAGCCAATATTCGCTGAAATCCTTGCTTAATTTGATTGATATTACCATATTTATTAGCGTAGACAAACAAGCCCCCGCCATGCTCATGCAGGCGATGGCGAATGCGGCTAATAATGTGAGTTTTGCCTGTTCCATCCTGAGCAGTTATAGCGATGGAAGTTGTCTTGTAGTGACCAGCACGAATTTGAGCGAGTGCCTGAAATACAGCATCAGAGGCGTGGGCATTTATTGTGTCAACATCGAAGAATTCCTGGCCCCAAACATCACCAGCATTGAGAAAAGGAGGTTTAGCAAATGGATTTTGACTTAAAAGAGCGGCGTTCAGGTCTTCAATGGAAGAAAAAGAAGAATTAGTCATGGTTTTTTGTGTGAGGTTAACGAATTTACAAAAGGATTTAGGGCAATTTTAGGAATTTAGCCGTTTGACATAGTAACGGAGTGCACCCAGTGCAGTTTTGATAGAATCTTCAGCTTTATCGGGCGTGATGTCTGTCATCTCGCCACCTATTAGCTGGAAAATGTCATTAGCCTGCATTTCCAACAGCCACTCGTTGAAGTTCGATCGCCCTACCCTTTCCCCGATCGCCCGACGCATCCGATAAATCGGCACTAAATCGTCTAAGTTATAATCCCGGTTCAACCTGTCATACACATCCAGCGCCACAGCCTTAAAATCCTCATAGGATGCGATCGCCCCTACATCGGCCTTCCCTTTCTCAACCGCAACACTCGCCGCACCATCCTGATGCCGAATCCACTTCAACAAAGAATTTCCCAACCGAGTACCAATTTGAGAACCATCAAACTCAAACAGAGAATCCCGGCTTTTGATCCCCTGCGCTAAAACTTCTTTCCCCTTCGCGCTCAATTCCACCATCGTCACCCGATTTACCAGCGAATATTCGATCGCCCCAGATTCCTGCAACTCGCCGAGCACTCCCACATATCTCTGACTCGTCTCATTAGTGCGAACAATCCGCTTAGTCAAATCCCCCTTTTTTACCCTCATCTTCCCGCCGCCCAAATCCCACAAATTCAGCAGTACCCGAACTTTCGCCTTAGCATCCCAAACCGCTTGCTCTTCAGGTGTCAAAGTTTGAGCCACCGCAATTTCATCTTTCTCCGACATATCCATACCTTTAAATACTTGTTGTTACTATCAAATTTTACCAGAAACCTTGCTGGGAAACATTTAAACTTTTCCGCAAGCGCGCCCAGGAACCTGCGAATAACTTATGCAAATTTCATTCTTAAATAAATTTGTCACTCATCACCACAGTAAAATTCGATTATAAAAAATATGATGATTGACTAAAAGCTTGTGAATAGATATAATATAATGTTGGATAAATTATCCCACTTCAAATTATCCGCAGCAAATACGAGCGATCGCACTTTTCAATCAAAACAATCGCGATCGGGATCAGACACGAGTTAGCAAACTCAACAAATATAGCGATCCCAACCTTAGTCAACCATCCGCAACCCAGCTTAACTGCGACTTTAGTTCAATGCCCGATTCAGTCTTTAGAAAGACGAATTAAACCTACACATCTTGTTACATTGCAATAGCAATCAAAACATTCAACAACGCTTTACCAATGAAAAATATTCCTGACCAAATTGCCGACATCAAAGAAAAACTTCCAGACATTACTCCCACCCCTCCCGGTTTAAAAGCTCAAGCATCTAGCCACGACCTCAAAGCCCGTTTAGATTGGGGCGAACCCGGACTCACAATCATCGACGCTCGTGATTTGGAAAGCTTCGGCAAAAGCCACATTAAGGGCGCCGTAATGATGCCAATGGAAGACTTAGTAGAGCGAGCAAAAGCCAGCCTAGAACCCGTCCGCGACATCTACATCTACGGCGAAAACGACCAACAAACCGCCGAAGCTGCCAATCTTCTCCGCGCAGCAGGCTTTCAAAAAGTAGCCGAACTAAAAGGCGGAATTCCTGGTTGGAAAGCCATTGACGGCCCCATCGACGGCTCTGGCGAACACGATACTCCCGGCCCCGACGCCTACAACGTTGTCTCTCGCTTGCAACACCACGCCGATACCCAGAAAGCTAAGAAATAACCTCAGATTGGCTGCAGAATTCGCCCACACAATCTGACACTTAAAAAACCCGGTATCGCAAAAGTTACCGGGTTTTACTATCCGAACTTATACCAAATCCGTCTTATAGCAATCCTAAATGATTCTACTCGTTACTAGGCTCTGCCTGGTAACGCAGATCCGGAGGAAGAGCCTCGATTGTAGCAGGCGAGGCAGAGCAAGAGTGACATTGATTCCCAGGCAGAGCTTGGGAAGCAGTTAATAGTAAATTCGAGTTCACTGTTGACGGTTGACGGTTGACGGTTGACGCCGTGAACAGTCAACCGTCAACCGTCAACATCATTCCGGTGTAACCGGAAATGATATAACTTCCTGCTATCCAAATATGCCTTAACTTCCCCGAACATTAGGCGGTTAGCATCAAAAGTAATCAGCTTAACAGCTTCCTCAAAAGAAACCCAAGCAGAATTTTGGATTTCTTCCACTTGCAAAACTACCTCCCTCGAATTGACAAAGCCTAAAAAGTATGTCACCGTTTTTTCAATCAGCTCCCCATCTTTAACAAAAGAATAATGTTCTGTAAAACTAGGCTCATCCAGCATATGAAAATCCGATATCCCAGTTTCCTCCTGAAATTCCCGCCTAGCCGTTTCCGCTGGAGATTCCCCCGGATCCGCGTGACCTTTGGGAAACGCCCAATGTCCGGCTTGATGTTGAATTAACAAAAACAAAGGGTCAGCTTCAGTCGAAAAAATCGGCACAATTCCAAAACATTCATCTTTCATTTTTCTGATATTCCTGATTAACTATAGGAATCCTAAATCATTTGTGAATTTCTTATTCCCGGACCGCGACTTCGGGGAGGGTTGGGGTGGGGTAAAAAATTTACGACTCCTGCAAGGATTGCTATATTATGTTTGTCTAGCCCGCGCAGCATCCGGACTTCCTTTGTGTAGATGCGATTTCAATCGCCGAGTCTCTGCAACTCCCACCCCAACCGAGTCGGCTGTTCATAAACCCGCTTCAAAGTATTAACATCCCTCGCAGAAATAGGCGGAGGATTTCTCACCTGAGAAAAATAAAGCACATCAGTTTCCATCAAACTGTGGCCCCAAATTCCCAAAGCGTGACCCAACTCGTGCCGCGCCGTCGCCGGAACATACTTACCCACTTGATTCGGATTCAAATAAACCGAAAACCGATGAGATAAAACAGTTTTATCCCCATCCCGACGGGCGTACAACTCATAGGTAGCCTCTCCAGACCGCGATCGCAACACCCCTTGACGCAAAGGCGGAGCCCGACGTAAAATCCTAATATCAGCCACCTCCGAACTATCCACCACTTCCAAAGGCAAATAAACCCCCCATTCCCGGACAACATCCAACACAGCCGCCACCCATTCTTCAGACTTATTAGCATCAACGGGACGCTCAACATAAACCTGAATCGGAAACTTCGACCACAACAAATGACCGAACCTCGGTGGCTTAACCTGGTCAAAATAATCACCGCTATCCGTGGAATCTTGCCAATTGGCCAGCGTTGGCGGCAAAGGGTGAACCTGTGGATCCGGCAAACTATTCGCCAGAGGAGAAAGACTTGCAGCCCGAGTATTAACCTGACTAAAAATTATCAGGCAAAAACAACATAAAGCCAATCCCAAACCAGCCAGCAATCGAGATTTTACCGTAACTTTCCACAACCGCATTTTTGCAACCGCAGATAGACGAAAATAAACGCAGATGAACTTAAGATTATCTGCGTCTATCTGCGTTCATCTGCGGTTAAAAATCCGACTCTTATAACTTAGGGGTCAACCAACCAGCACTCAAAATCACAGTCAAACCCATAAAAACAATAGACAGACCCCAAGTAATGCGGTTCAGACTCGTTTCTGCACTCTTGGCGCTGGTAAACAATTGAGCTTGTCCGCCAATCCCTCCAATGCCATCGCCTTTAGGACTGTGCAGCAACACAAAAACCACAAGTCCTAAAGCAGACAAAGACCAGATAACTTGTAAAACAGAAACAATATTCATAATCTGGGTAATTGGTAATTAGTAATCGGTAACTTATTATCATATCAAATCCGGTCGATCGCAAAAATACTCGCTGAGGGGCACGGCAGTACCCATTGTTGTCAAATTAAGCTGTTAGTCCGCCAGTCCGCCAGGGAATGAATTCCCTGTCTCAAAGCCCAAGTCCTCTGAAGAGGACTCATGAGTTTACAAATTGTTCTTCTCAGTCCTCTTGAGAGGACTTTCGCTATGAGGCAGGGGTTTCAACCCCTGTCGGACTATGGATTATACCTTAAATTGACAACTATGGACACGGCGCCGTGCCCCAACCTGTAACTAGATTTCGCCCAGCCTTGCTACAATCGGACTCGCACCGGAGTGCGATTGGCGCGAACTTCAAAATCAGCCGATCGAATCATAGAACGTCCCGTCATCTCCGGCGGCTGAGGCAACCTCAAAAGCTCCAGAATCGTCGGCGCAATATCAGCCAAACAACCGTCCGCCCTCAGAGGAACATCCGTTCCGTGACCTGGAATCTTCAGACCTTCGCCTTCTACCAGAATAAACGGAACCGGATTAGTAGTGTGAGCCGTCCAAGGATTCCCGTTCTCGTCGAACATCAGCTCAGCATTTCCGTGGTCAGCAATAATAATTGCCGTTCCCCCAACTTTACTAATAGCCTCCAACAGCCGCCCCAAACATTTATCCACAGTTTCGATCGCGATTATCGTCGCATCCATCATCCCCGTATGACCAACCATATCCGGGTTAGCGTAATTAATCACCACCAACGAATAAATCCGCTTTTCCAAACCCGCCACAGCCACATCCGTCACCACGGCCGCCGACATCTCCGGCGCCTCATCGTAAGTCGCCACCATCGGGCTCTGCACCAACTCGCGGTGTTCCCCTATAAAAGGCTGTTCCAGACCCCCATTAAAAAAATAAGTCACATGAGCGTACTTTTCAGTTTCCGCCGTCCGCAACTGCTGCAAACCGTGGTTAGAAATTACCTCGCCCAGAATATTGTTCAAATTCTGCGGTTCAAAAGCCACCATTACCGAGGACAACTTCGGGTCGTACTGAGTAAAACTCCCAAAAGTCAGCGGCTCAATTAACTGCCGTTCAAACCCCTTAAAATCCGGCGCCACAAAAGCCTGAGTCAATTCTCTAGCCCTGTCCGGGCGAAAATTAAAGAAAATTACCCCATCCCCGGATGCCACCGCCCCCGGAGCAATCCGAGTCGGCATAGCAAACTCGTCCGTCACTCCTTCAGCATAAGATGCCCGCAAGACATCAACAGCCGATCGACCGTCAGGCGCACCCTCAGTCGTCATCACCTCGTAAGCGCGCTGCACCCGATCCCAGCGCTTGTCCCTGTCCATCGCGTAGTAGCGGCCGCTGATGGTCGCAATCCGACCGACCCCTACCTTTTCTATATAACTTTCAATTTTTGCTAAAGCTTCTACACCCTCTTTCGGAGTAGTATCGCGGCCGTCTGTAATCGCGTGAATGCAAACCTCAGAAATTCCCTGTGCTTTTGCTAATTCCAGCAAACCCAAAATGTGACTCAGATGCGAGTGAACCCCGCCCTCGGAACAAAGACCAGTCAGGTGCAACTTGCCGCCTCGAAGGCGCACTTCCTCGCAAAGCTGAACCAGCGCCCGATTTTGCAGCAAAGAACCGTCTTCGACGGCATCCGAGATCCGCACCAACTCTTGAGGAACCACGCGGCCGGCGCCCAGATTCAAGTGACCGACCTCTGAGTTGCCCATTTGCCCGTCAGGAAGGCCTACCGCCCGGCCGGATGTGTGAATCAGAGTTCTCGGATAAGCGGCCCAGAGACTGTCCATCACGGGTGTTTTCGCAGTGGCGATCGCATTTCCGTCTTGTTCTTCACGATAACCCCAGCCGTCTAGAATAATCAGCACTACAGGAGATACAGACGCTTGTGCCATGCGAATACCTTATTTACAATAATTAATTTCTCGATTTTCATGACTTCCGATTTTGCGGACATCTTCCGCTCATCAGTTTACATATTTTCTACGCTCCGGCTGAACAAAGCCAACCCAAATTCCCTCAGCCACAGCATTTTGGGAACTAATTTCGACGTGAGGATCGCGAATTGTTTAATGGATTGCCTTGCCTTGTACTGTGAATCCACAGTCGGAGACTGTTACGGTTCTCACCAGCAGCGACCGTGCTTTTGTTGCCGCATTTTCACGAATTGTTCAACGGTCGGTGGCTATTGAAACAGTAAGAAGAATACCACACATGGCGGACTTTTGCTACTGCCTCAAGAAATAAATTAAACAGCTTTGACTCGGCTGCGAATAACTTTAAACGAGTTGAGCAAAAATCCGTTTCCGAATCGGCTCACTTTCAGCGGACATAAAATTCTACAACATCTTTTTTAATTTTGACATCGTAATTGCCAAAGAAATCGTGACCGAGCAGACCAATTTGCATTTTTTGGGCGATCGCCACTTCGACATTTTGGATCACAGCACCCCCAACCCCAATCGATCGCACGATACCCAGCGGGAACTCGACAACGCTACCGTCAGCGATCCCCGCTCTCGCGGTACGCACCGGCCTCACTCCCAGTAGACTCGCCATCCGCTGAGTAATCAAAGTGCCGCTCGCCCCAGTATCGACAATCATCTCAAAAGTCTTGTTGCCGTTGAATACCACATCAATCACCGGCGTCCCAGCATCGCGGCGCTTTATTTTAGCTTGAAATACCTTTTGATTCCCCGGTCGCGAGGCCGGAGGTCGGGTACCCGGATTTGACGGGGCCCGGCGAAACTGAGAGTACAAATTGCCTTTTGCGGCTCCCGAGTCTGCTGTTAAAGTGCGATTCCCTTCGGGATAGCTCCGCCGCGCGTGCTGCTGGGAACTCACATCGGGCACCAATGTCATCACCTTGGTTTCAGGCCGATGGGAATGAGAATGCACCTCGCCGCCCTCCACGGAGCCAAATGCAGCCAAAACGGCCACAGAAACAATGCCGGCTCGCCAAATCCGCTTGAGAATAACTTTTTTCATTATATTAATGCCTTGATTGATTCAATATTTTGAAGAACCACCATTGATATCCTAACCTGCTCCCGAAAACAGATCGCCAGATCCCACATTCGATCGTCAGGAAAACTTGGCAATTTTCAAGCGATCGCATACCATCAAACACAGGTAAACTTAAAGCGGCAAATGGCAGCAACTGCACTTGCCATTTGGATCACTTAAAAGTCAGGCGTTTGGGAACGATCGGCAATGCGTAAACTTTTATATTTTGCAACTATAGGAATGCTGGCTTTCTCGATCGGGGGATGCGGCGGGGACGGGGGCGGCAACACGGCCAGTCCCACTCCTAGTCCTACTCTCAGTCCCGGTGCAGCATCTCCCTCACCGGTCGCGGGCTCTCCCGGAACACCAGGCGCCGCGGCCAGTCCCACCCCAGGAGCTCAGACATTCCCCTCCCCCGTAGTAGCGGCCCAGCCCCCCGGCTTGATCAGATCCACAAACCCCGACGAACGAGCAAGACAAGCTCAAGCAGGAATCGACGCGAAAAAGACAGCACCGGACTTAAACGGGACAGCAATTCTACAGACCCCCATCCCCGGCCAAGCAAACGATCCATTCTCCATCCTTCCCCCTCAACCGGTCAGAACAGACGGCGGGACACGGGGCAACGAACTCCCCAAGCTGCCAACCCGACAAGTGCCAAAGCTGCCCAACTTGCCAGAGGAGAGCAACCCCCCTGAGTGGAGCCCTGGACAGCGCCGCGACGAAACCCAAAGCCCCGTACAGGTGTCGAGTCTTCCCAATCTGCCCTTAACCCCCATACCCCGATGGAGGTCGCCAGGCTTCCCAGACATAGCAGGAGATCCTGCATCTATACCTGGACTGCCCACCCTACCGCGCTTCCCAAGAGGCACCCCCGGACGGCAGCCAGCCCGCCCCGGACGCCCCGGATCCACACCGGCCGGCTCCCCAGATATAGCAGGATCTCCCGCACCATCGATACCCGGAGTACCATCTATACCGGGCTTCCCAAGAGGCACCACCCCAAGTCCCCAAGCAAGACCGGGACGACCGGGAGCAACACCGGGACGACCGGGAGCAACACCGGGACGACCGGGAGCAACACCGGGACGACCGGGAGCAACACCGGGAGGATCCCCAGCGATCGCTGCTCGCCCCCCCAGGCCTCCGAGCCCCCCTAGAATTCCCAACACCGCCACCAGAGAAGTGCCTGATCTGCCCAAGCTGCCAGAATTAACGCCCCCGCCCTCTTGGCAAGACCCCAACCCGCCACCCCCCCCAGCGGCTCCGCCACCCCCACCGCCTCCGCCTTCGACAGAGAATGCCAAAGGAGTTGAAGTTAGTGGCGTAGTCAGAGTTGGTAATGACATACTGGTAATTGTGAAAGCACGTAACGAGCCAACAAGTCGATATATCAAAGTAGGACAGCGGATTGCCAGTGGGCAGGTGCTGATCAAACGGGTTGATTTCCAATCAGGAGCCGATCCGATTGTGATTTTAGAAGAAAACGGTGTAGAGGTTTCCAAAATTGTGGGAGAAAAATCTCCCCAAGTTGCCCAAAACCCAGTTTAATGAAAAATTAACCTCAATCCTTGGAACGAAAATTGAGAACAGTCATGCTTCGCTCAATTCAAAAACTCGGAATACTGATGTTGGTTAGTTCGGGGGTAGGATACCTCTCACTGCTAGCCAACAGTCAGCCTTCATTGGCCCAGACGCCAGACTCCACCCAAAAGCGCCCTCCCGTTTGCGAAGGCTCTCCCCCCAACGGTAGAGTCAAGTGCAATTACGAGAATGGCGACAATTATGTAGGAAATTTCGTCAACGGCAGACCTCAGGGACAAGGAATATACGTATACTCCAAGGGCGATCGCTATGAAGGACAGTTCCGCAACGGCGTGCCCAACGGTCAAGGTGTATTTCTGTTCGCCAACGATGACCGCATGGTGGGAGAGTTCCGCAACGGTCTGATCGTTAGGGGAGAAGCTATTTTTGGTAATGGCGATCGCTACCGGGGAACATTTGAAATTGTTCAACTTAATAACGGGCCTGCTAGCAGTCAGCCGCACGGCCAAGGGCAATTTATCTTTGCTAGCGGCGATCGCTACGCCGGGCAGTTTTTCGCAGGAGCCCCCTTTGGTCGGGGAGTGTTCACCCGCGCTGACGGCACGCGCTGCGACGGTCAGTTTTTCAACGAACAGCTAGACGGCAAAGGTAGTTGCAGCTTCCCAAACGGCATTCGCTACCAAGGCGAATGGCGCAAGGGAGTGCCTCACGGTAGAGGAGTAATTACAGACGCTAAAGGCAGACGGTTTTCCGGAGAGTTTCGCGCAGGCAAGCGCGTTCAACCGTGAATGTAGCCTCTAAAATTTAACATCTCACATCAGTGGAGGCGTTGTGACATGACGACAAATGCTGCTTCTAGTTCTTGGCGCGCCAGCCAATTTCCTTTTGACTTTGCCCCGCAGCGGACTCAAGATGCGGATTTGTTGCGACAACTCGATTTTGTGCCCGGTTTGAAGGAAGTCTTGACTTTGCGCCAAGTTCATGCTTTGGAACACGCTACGGTTTGGGTACTCAGCCAATCTGGCCCTGCTGCAACAGCAAGAGCCGATAATGATTTATTGGGCGGGATGTCCACCGACCAAGGATTTTATCTTTACGGTCGCGTTAACATTGCACAGTTGCGTCAGGCAGTGCGCGAGGCTTTGCAGCGGATTGCAAGCGGAGAGTGGGATTTAGCTGTACATCCCCGCTGCGGAACGAACCTGTCGGTGGGAATGCTACTGACTGCTGGACTTGCTGTCGGCATCAATTTAGCCCTGCCTCGGGGGCCCCTTCTGCAACTTTTAGGTTTGGGAGTGGCGGCGGCGGCGGCGGCTCAGTTAGCTCCTGATGTGGGAGCTCTGGCTCAGCGTTACGTCACAACTGCTATTCCGTTTAATTTAGGTGTTGTGGATATTTCTGTAACTCACGACTTCTGGGGACGCGAAGCTCATTTTGTTCGGGTGCGTTGGGTTGAATAACTGCTGCCGGAGGATCCGAGTGTGCGATGGGGAGAGTTGGGAAAATCTTCCTTCTTGCTTCTTCCTTCGTTTAATTAATGCTTTGAAGTCAGGGCGATTCCCTTCGGGATAGCTTCGCTCGCGCGTACTTCATCCAACAAAAAAAATGTGCAAATTATCGATCTACAAAACCTGGGTGGCAAGTTTACTAGCTGTCAGCTTAGCTGTAGCAGGCAACAGCTTTTTGCCTTTCACAAACAAGGCGAGTTTTGCTGGCGAAATATCCCAAACTAACGAACCAGAAAGGGCTCCTGACGGCAAGATAGTTCCCGTTAATGGCAAAGTCAATGTTAGATTAACCAATAAAACCAACGATCGACTATTTTATCAGGTAGTTGGACAGACTAACCGCCGCAGTTTAGCCGAAAATTCAACAGTCGCGCTGCAAGCATTGATACTACCGGCCTCAATTTTATTTAGGCGACCAGATGGCGCATTATTGAAACCGAGGGTGAAACCTGTTGGCGAAGGAACAGTAGAACTAATATTAGACGAGACAAATGATTTAGGTTTGGATAAAAGATCTTTAACGATTCGGAATGACGGCGCACTTTTTCTCAGATAGAAAACTGCCAAATTTAAAGAATTAACCTTCAGTGACATACCTACACTCCGTCGTGAGTGAGTGTAGGCTTCTCAGGGACTCTTCAATGAAGACATTTCCTGAGCTTTGAGACCGTGTGCCCCACGGTTCTTTATATTTATCGATGCATTTAAGTCCCGGCACAATGAGATGCGGCAAACGGGACAATTATGCATCCGTTGAGAAAGTGGCTTTTTGACTTTGTGACCAAAAATTTCAAAGGTGGTACCCGCCACGTGATTTATCCGTGGAATCAATCCCAAATCTCAAATCGAAAATCCTCAAACCCCCGCATTTATCCGTGGGGTCAATCTAAAATCTAAAATCTAAAATCTAAAATCGATTGACCGCAGTTTGAGCACTCTTGAGATGTACCGTTTGGATTCACAGCAATAACTTTCTCTCCCAGCGTTTTCGGCTTTGTTAGTCAGTATTGTAATGAATTGACCCCATCCAGCATCATTCACACTCTTTGATAACCAAGTCTTAGTTATCCCTTTTATATTTAATTTCTCAACAGCAACAACGTCATAAGTCTTGAGTAAATTGTTGGCTGTTTTGAAGTGAAAGTCTTTACGCGTGTCGGCTACTTTTTTGTGTTGCTTGCCTAATTTGGTAATATCTTTTTTGCGTCTGTTGCTTCCCTTCTTTTTTCGAGAGACTTTACGCTGTAATGATTTAAGTTTTCTTTCTGCCTTTCTTAAGAATTTAGGAGCAACAATCTTGGTGTTATCAGATGCAACGTAAAAATCAATTAAGCCAACATCAATTCCTACAATATTGTCAGGATTGAAGTCGGGTTTGATTGTCGGAGCCGTTTTGTCATCAAGGCTTAAAGTGACATAATAACCGTTAGATTTTTTGGTGATTGAGACTGTTTTAATCTCAAAACCTTCTGGTATTTGGCGGTGTACAATCACTTTCACCTCACCAATCTTCGACAGCGTAATTTTATTACCACTGAAGTGATGTTGCTTGAATTGTGGGTAAGTGAAAGTTTTGTATTGACCTATGGCTTTGAATCTAGGTCTACCAGATTTTTTGCCATTTGAATCACCAGCCAACCATTTATCAAAAGCGATTTCAACACGCTTTGGCACTTCCTGTAGCACTTGAGAGTGAATCTCTTTGTACCACGGTCTGTCTTTCTTGAGTTGAGTCAAAGATGCTTGTTGGCTAAAACGATTAGGTTTTTCGCTCAGTTCCGGAAGATAACAAACATAAAGTGAACACCTATCAATAAGACATCTATTCTGTTCGTACCATCTGAATCTTTGACCTAGCTGATAGTTGTACTGACATCGCAACATATCTAAGGTGTTGTCAATGAACGCTGACTGAGCCTTGGTTGGTTTTAGTCGGTATTGATAAGATATTCTTACGCTGTTTCGTCCCTTGTCTGAATCAGTGTTATTTTTTAGTATACACCAACTTATGAAAAAGTGCCAGAAATACTATCGAATAGTTGTTCATTTCCTCCACATCTGGTTCCTCCGTACTTCGTACATCAGGAACCAGATTGTCGTAAACTCACGCGCATTCATCCCGACACTCCGTCGCGAGTGAGTGTGGGACTTCTGCTGTTTCAGTTAAATATCTGTCTGCGTTAATCTGTGTGCATCTGCGGTTAAAACGTCCAATCGCCCTTGCCCCAGCAATTGTCAGGCAACAGTGGAATCATCTAAAATCAACTGGGCGATCGCCCCGACAACTCGACCTCACCCTTGCATACACCATCCGAGTTCTTATGTCAATCAAAAAAATTCTTTCTATAGCGCTGTTAATTTTCATCCCCATTTCCATCGCGGCTGAGTATTTGCACTGGGGATCCCTCTGGGTTTTCATCACATCCGCTTTAGGCATTATACCTCTGGCTATTTGGTTGAGCACAGCAACAGAAGAAGTGGCGATCGTTACAGGCCCCTCAATAGGCGGTTTATTAAATGCAGTCTTCGGCAATGCTACGGAATTAATTATTGCCATAGTGGCCCTGAAAGCCGGCTTAATTGACATTGTGAAAGCCAGCATAACGGGCACAATTATCAGTAACTTACTCTTAGTCATGGGATTTTCCATGCTGTTAGGAGGAATACGCTACAAAGAACAAGAATTTAAGCCAATTATCGCGCGGGTGAACGGTTCCACAATGACTCTAGCAGTGATTGCAATTCTGCTGCCGACAATGGTAATTTACACCTCTAATGGAGTGGAACCCTCAGCCATTCAGAATCTTTCCTTAATAACTGCGATCGTCCTAATCGCAGTTTATGCTTTAACTCTGCTATTTTCTTTAAAAACTCACAGCTATCTTTACGAAGTCGGCTTACTAGAACTAGAGTCAGAAAATCCGGAAAATACCACAGAGGAATCTACTACGCACAAACCAAATTTGTGGCTGTGGATAGGGGTGCTAGTTGCCTCAACTGTTGCCGTTGCTTTTGAATCAGAAATTTTCGTGGGTGTTGTCGAAGAAACTACCAAAGGATTGGGATTGACGCCGCTGTTTACAGGGGTAATTCTGTTGCCGATTGTGGGCGGCGCCGCCGAATATGTAACTGCGGTGGGAGTTGCGATGAAAAACAATATGGATTTGTCAGTTTCTGTGGCGATGGGTTCGAGTTTGCTAGTTGCTTTGCTGGTAGCGCCGGTGTTGGTGATTATCGGATTAGTGATTCATCAGCCGATGGATTTAAACTTCAATCCGTTTGAAGTAGTTGCAGTTGCCATTGCCGTGACAATTGCTAATCTAATTAGTCTCGACGGGCGCTCTAATTGGCTCGAAGGAGTGCTGCTTTTAGCAACATACATCGTGTTAGGATCGGCATTCTACTTTCACCCCATTACTTAAACCAACAATTTTATTGGAGGGGCAATCCCCGTATTTGCCCCTATTAACTTGAAAAAAACCTATCTTTTCTCTGGTTTTTTCTGCCTCTGTGTCCTCTGCGGTTAATTAACGAAAAAAATTTTATTAGGCAGGAAGTAGTTACGGACAGCCACACTGTTGAACAGGAAAACACTCTTGTCTGCAACTTCTTTTTCTGCCTTTACGGTCGCGACAATCAGAAGTATCCTGACATTCTATCTTATCTTGACAAATTTGCTGACGGGGAAAAATACCTAAGCTTTGTATAGAAACTTCAGCCGTAAGCGCACCCTCTTCTATAACTTTGTCATTTTCTTTAATTTCATAGATAAACTTATTTTCTCCTTCTAAAACCGAAAAAGTTCTTGTTTTGTGACTGTTACCCAACTTAAATCGAAAATCCTCAGAAAACTCACCTTTGTCGTAACCTCTGTCTGTGTAGGGATAGGGGTTAGTTTCCATGCCATCAGTCACATTTTTAATCATCACCCTCCTGTTAGGGCCCGGAGGAGTCTTGCTGGAGACAAATCGAGCGCTTTGCGAATCAGGAGTAATCGCATTACCGGGACACACGCCTACATATTCAACGCGCTTAAATTGAATCAAATTAATATTAAAAGCGTTTTCGTTTTTGACCCTAAATTGTGCTTCGTTAGTCTGCTGGGCGCTGACTGTAAAAGCTGCTAGAATCAAAAAAAAGACTCCCACCAAAATAGCGAGGAATTTGATTGTTCTATTCCCGGCAAAATATCTGGCGTGTTTCATCTCTCTATACCTCTAGTATCAATAGATAGCATTTTCTTTGGGAGTTATTTTAACTTGAGAGCAGATGTGTTGTCAAAGTCTAGCGAATAGGTTTCTAGTGAGGGCTTGAGTCTTTGATGCTGAGTTGCGAAAGGAAGGACGGAAGTTCTGACTGTGAACTTTGTAGAGTCAGGAAGGGAGTCCTGACTAAGAAATTAGCTACCAAGTTACTCGATCGCGCCATTTTTCTAAGACTTTTTCCCCAACTCCCTGCACTCGTTCTGCATCCTCCAAAGAGGTAAAAGGTTGATGTTGCCGCGCTGCAATAATTCTCTCGGCTAACTTGGGACCAACCCCAGGCAAAGTTTCTAATTCTTCCTGACTCGCTGCATTCAAATTAACTAACTTTTTACCCGCAGCAATTTGAGGTTTAGCACTCGCAGATTTGGATGCTGCTTGTAGTGAATCGCACTCTTTTTTCTGGGCGTCAATTCTCTGTTTGATGCGGGCGGGAATTCCCAAGATTGCACCTTTGTAAAGCCGATCGAACTCCCGCTCAAAATGGGCCCCAACTGTGGGACTCTCGATCGCCAGCAGCGTCTCGTCATTTCCGTGATTTGCCGCCTCACTCCAGTTGTGAGAACCTGTAAGCACCGTTAGGCCGTCCACAACGCCGAATTTGTGGTGCAGGCGATCGCCCATTGGTAACAGCGGCACTCCCACCGTAGTTAGCGGCTTTCTCCAAGGGCGATTGTCAGCTTCTAACTTGCAATCTTGGATGAAAGTCGCACCCATCATATCCAAACCTTCACTGTAAGAGCGATAAATAAAATTAGAGTCAATTAAAGCTCGCACCGCAACTCCTCGCCTAGCTTCTATTTCCAGAGTATTTGACAACCGCTGAGCAGAAAATACAAACAGTGCCAAATCAACCGACTTTTTCGCACTACCCAAAGTTTGATTTATAAAACCGTTGACGCTTTTTTCCCAAGGCAAAGTCGCAGTTGTCGGCGAAAATTGCACCGCAACTGTCGCATTCCCTACTCTCACTTTTTGCACTTGACGAAACGGCTTTTTGATGCCAAATTTGCTGTCCGGTTTGCCTCCGGGCCCGTCGCCCCACATCAGGTTAAATTCTTGAGTAAATAATTGCGCTAATTGAGCATTTTCAATTTTCAGCAAATTGTTCGCATTGCCGCGACTTGCTGCTGTTTTGAAATCGCCGTGTATATCGCTTGTGGTAAAATTAGCAGAAGTGACGATTAGGGTTTTGCCGTCAATTACCACAAATTTGTGGTGCATCAAACCGCTGCCTTTACTGCCGTCAGCGGTATCATCAATGATAGGAATTCCCGCATCTTTGACAATTACCAAAGCATCGTTGTGCTTGATTTCATCGGCCGTCAATTTACCGTCTTTATTGGTATCGGCAATTTGCACAAATTCGCTATAACGATCGCGCTCTCTTTCGGGTAATTTCGCCAACTCCTGGGCTGTAAAATCGCTCCAAGGGCGACTATACAGATGTTCGACAATTAATCTCACTTTAATTCCCGATCGCTGTCGATCGGCCAAAACCCTCGCAATACCGGGCAACCGAAACTCTTGAACCGCTACATCAACCGTAGATCCAGCACTAGCAACCGCCACATCGATCAACTTTTCCAAATCATCTCCAAATCTAGTTTGCTGGCGGTAAGGCTCTGTATAACTCGAAGCGATCGACTGATTGAAGTATACTTGCAACAAGGGGTCTTGAGGCAGCGGAGCCAGACTGGGAGGTAAATTCTGCACGTCTTGCTTAATTTGTCCGCAAGCCACAAGATCGATCGCCAGCAGCCCAGCACAACACAAACCGAGTAAATGATAATAAAATACAGCCACAAAGTTTTAATAAATAAATAGCAGTTCGATCGCGTGGTGAGGTATGCCCAATGCCCTATGCCCTATGCCTGATGCCAGATATAGCAATCCTGAATGATTATACTCGTTACCAGGAAGAGCCTGGTAACGCATATCCGGAGGCTCTGCCTCCATTGTCGGAGCCGAGGCAGAGCATCTGGACATCGGTTCCCAGGAAGAGCCTGGAACTTAAATGCCCTATGCCCTATGCCCTATGCCCTATGCCTTATGCCAGATAGTACTTCATGTTACTGAGAAAGGCTATAGAGGTTATTAGCGTTCCCACAGTTCAAAGCTATAGGAGCAACTAAAGTTAAAACTTATTAAATTTATGCAAGGGAAGAGATTTTGCGTCTTGTAGAACTGCCTCGATGCCGGAAGCATCACTGGTAGGGTAGCAGCAATCAGGGGCGTGGGTCAAACCCGATACCCCTGCTTTATGGCTAAAAGAAAAAGAATTTTTCCGTGCGGTCACAAAGGATATGGTAAAGCGTGCCATCGCTGCACGCAAGAGTTGGTAGCGCAGCAGCATTACGTTGAAGCCCTGGCAGAAAAACAAACCAAAAAACAACGGAGGGAAGCATCATTTGCTAGAGATATCATCGATCTTAGAGGTCTACCCGACCACGTAGTCACTAAAGCTCGCGCCATTATAGCAGCTTTGGGAGAAAATAAGAATTACAGAGATTTCGGTGGCAAACGCCTCCGTCACAACCGTTTGATCGTTAGTATTCCTGTAACGCGCAACTACAGAATGCTTTGTGAAGATTGCGGCACCTTTTTAATTCCCCAAAAAGTTTTGTCGCACGAAGACTACAACGTGTGCAAACCAGGAAGTTAGTCATCCGTCATCAGTCTTTAGTTATTAGTTATTTAAAATCATGCAAATTTACCTCGACTATAGCGCCACAACACCGGCACGCCCAGAAGCGATTCAAGCCATGCAAAAAGCCCTGACTCAGCAGTGGGGAAATCCTTCGAGTTTGCACGAGTGGGGACAAAGGGCGGCCACAGCTTTAGAATTAGCAAGAATGCAGGTTGCTAGCTTAATTAACGCGCTACCGGAATCGATAATTTTTACGAGTGGCGGCACAGAAGCGGACAATTTGGCAATTATGGGAATTGCCCGTCTTTATACAAAGCCGCAGCATATAATTATCTCCAGCGTAGAACATTCCGCAGTAGCAGAACCGGCGCGACAACTCGAACAGTTGGGATGGGAAGTGACGCGCCTACCGGTGGATAAATTTGGGCGAATTCACCCTTTGGATTTGCAAGAGTCGCTGCGATCGAATACAGTGTTAATCTCAATCATTTACGGACAAAGCGAAGTTGGGACGCTGCAACCAATAGAAGCCTTGGGACAAATTGCGCGCGATCGCAATATCATGTTTCATACCGATGCAGTTCAAGTTGCCGGCAAGCTGCCAGTAGACGTGCAGAAACTGCCCGTAGACTTGCTTTCCCTTTCCAGTCACAAACTTTACGGGCCGCAAGGTGCGGGGGCGCTTTACGTGCGTCCGGGAGTAGAATTAGTGCCAATGTTAGGCGGTGGCGGGCAAGAATTGAAACTGCGTTCCGGGACACAAGCGCTGCCGGCAATCGTCGGTTTTGGGGTGGCGGCAGAGTTAGCATTGCAGGAAATAGATGTAGAAACGCCGAGGTTAATTGGATTGCGCGATCGGCTTTTTGACCTATTAGCTCATATACCAAGTTTAGTACCAACAGGCGATCGATATTACCGACTGCCGCACCACACCAGTTTTTGCATCGTCTCCCCATCCTGCCGCCCTTACCAAAAGAGAGATACAGGGCGAATCACAGGCAAAACAATGGTGCGGCAGCTAAACTTAGCAGGAATTGGCATTAGTTCCGGTTCAGCTTGTAGCAGTGGCAAACTAACACCCAGTCCAATATTATTAGCAATGGGATATGACGAAATCGGCGCAGTTAGTGGAATTCGCTTAACTCTAGGACGAGAAACCACAGAAGCCGATATTGATTGGACAGTAATTGCGATCGAGCAAATTTTGGATAGACTAATGCCAAAAGTAGCATTGTGTAGACCATAAAATAAACCGCCAATCCAAATAACCGTATTTATCCGCGTCCATCCGCGTACATCCGCCAACATCTGCGGTTCACATCATAAAAAATCAGAACCAAGCCCAAAAACCCACTCGCAATCATGATAAAATCAATAAGGTAGCATTGTGTAGAAAAATAAACCGCCAACCCAAATAACCGTATTTATCCGCGTCCATCCGCGTACATCCGCCAACATCTGCGGTCCACATCATAAAAAATCAGAACCAAGCCCCAAAACCCACAACCATGCTACAATAAACCCGATATTATTCCCAACTCCCCATAATGGAAGAAAGCCGCGCCCAAGCCTACCTAGAACTAATTCACACCCTGCTGAATTGCCCCAACGGCGAAGAACCGCAGATATTACAAGATAACTCAGAATTGTTGGATGTCCACTTTCTGGAAACTTGCGAGTTGGTAGCCGAAAAAATGGCACAGCAAGGAGGACAAAACGGCGCTAATTTCCTGCGGAATCTAATCGCTCAGCTAGCACAATTAATCGATATCAACGATGGCGATAACTCCCAAGGAGAAAATCCCCAAGAGTATGCAAACTTTATTCTAGAATTATTGCAAGCAGAAGATGATAGCAATAGCAATACAGCAATAATTCACTCGATGCTAGCTGAACGAAAACATCTCCTCAATGCTCGTTTTTCGGATATTTTAGAGCAAGTAGTCGAGAGGTTAGTTGATGGGGAAAATGCAAAAACTATTGATTCAATTGTCAGCCTCGTAGAAGACTTGAGCATTAATATTAGTAATTTTTCCGGTGGGAATAAAGCGGATAATATTGAAATTGCCCTTGCTGCTTATCAACTTGTTTTAAATAATCGGCAACCCGGAAGCGAAAAGTTTGCTCAAACTCAAAACAACTTAGCTGCTGCCTACATTACCAGAATAAAGGGCTCGCGGGCCGAAAATGTGGAAATGGCGATCGCCCTTTATGGCGCAGCTTTAACAGTCTATACCCTTGAGGCTTTCCCGGAAGATTGGGCAATGGCTCAAAATAACCTAGCTGCTGCTTACGCCAACAGAATCAACGGTTCGCGGGCGGAAAATATCGATCGCGCGATCGCATTTTTTGAGGCTGCTTTAACTGTTCGTACCCGCGAACAGTTTCCTGAAGATTGGGCAATGATTCAATATAACCTAGGTAATGCCTATTATGACAGAATCAACGGTTCGCGGGATGAAAATCTCGAAAAAGCGCGATCGTTTTATCAAGCAGCTTTAACAGTATATACCCGCGAGCATTTCCCTGAATATTGGGCAATGATTAAAAAGAAGCTGGCTAATGCCTAAAGTGATGCAGCTTTAACAATCTCAGAAACCGGGTTTTTTCCGATATCTTCGCCTAATACCAATTTAATGTGAAGTTGCACATATCTCGATCCCCCTAAATCCCCCTTAAGAAGGGGGACTTTGAGCGGAATCTTGTCCCCCCCTTACTAAGGGGGGCTAGGGGGGATCTGATTCTACGGGGCCTCATAAAAAATTGGTATAAGATCGAATATCTTCGCAAAAACCCGGTTTCTCGCCATTTGGAGAATTGGAAAACGGTCGATCGCTCCCTAGCCTCTTTTGCCATAATTAGGCTAAAATAAATTCACTCGAATTATTAGTTTGTCATACCATTAATTGTGTAGGGGCGGGTTCGCCAACCATCTCTAATGAGTACCAACAATTGAAATAAACCCGCCCCCTCCCAAGGACAAATTCCCGTGAAGCGAAGCTATCCCGTAGGGAATCGCACTTTCGGGAAAACCGGAAAACCACCGATCGCATTTGTAGGAAAATTGGAAACAAGCGATCGAATTTCTTGGGTAGGGTGGGGGCGGGTTTATGGGGATTGTTTGTGGGTATTAAAGATGGTTGGCGAACCCGCCCCTACAGCAATTATGCCAACGCTATCAACTATTAACTATAACCTATGAATGAAAACGGCGATCGAGTTCACTCCGAAGGTGAAGATTCCCAAGAATATGCAGAATTTATCCTAGAATTATTGCAAGCAGAATCAAGCTATAGCGGTATTCAAGTAATTTACCCGATCCTAAAACCACGGCAACATCTCCTCAATGCCCGTTTTGCCGAGACTTTACAGCAAGTAGCCCAGAGGTTAATTGCCGACGAAAATCCAGAAACAATTGAGTTAATTGTCCCCCTAATTGAAAATTTGAGTATTCATATTAGTGATTTTCCCCTTGGCAATAGAGCGAATAATATTGAAATTGCAATTACTGGTTATCAAATAGTTTTAAACAATCGGGAACCGGGAAGCGAAAAATTTGCTCAAACTCAAAATAACCTAGCAGTTGCCTACAGTAACAGGATAAACGGTTCGCGGGCAGAAAATCTGGAACGGGCGATCGAGTTTTGTCAGGCAGCTTTAACTGTTCGTACCCTTGAGGATTTCCCTGAATATTGGGCAGGGACTCAAAATAACCTAGCTAAGGCTTACAGAAATAGGATAAACGGTTCGCGGGCAGAAAATCTGGAACGGGCGATCGAGTTTTATCAGGCAGCTTTAACTGTTCGTACCCTTGAGGATTTCCCTGAAGATTGGGCAACGACTCAAAATAACCTAGCTAATGCCTACGGTAACAGGATAAACGGTTCGCGGGCAGAAAATCTGGAACGGGCGATCGAGTTTTTTCAGGCTGCTTTAACTGTTCGTACCCTTGAGGATTTCCGTGAAGATTGGGCAATGACTCAAAATAACCTAGCTAATGCCTACCTTTGCAGGATAAACGGTTCGCGGGCAGAAAATCTGGAACGGGCGATCGAGTTTTATCAGGCTGCTTTAACTGTCTATACCCTTGAGGATTTCCCTGAATATTGGGCAACGACTCAAAATAACCTAGCTAATGCCTACCTTTACAGGATAAACGGTTCGCGGGCAGAAAATCTGGAACGGGCGATCGAGTTTTTTCAGGCTGCTTTAACTGTCTATACCCTTGAGGATTTCCGTGAAGATTGGGCAATGACTCAAAATAACCTAGCTAATGCCTACCTTTACAGGATAAACGGTTCGCGGATCGAAAATCTGGAACGGGCGATCGAGTTTTATGAGGCTGCTTTAACTGTTTATACCTTTGAGGATTTCCCGATCAATAATGTAGAAACCTTAAGTAACCTGGGCTGGGCTTATCTGGCAAAACTAGACTACATCAACCAAGAAAAACCAGAAGACACAAACCAAAAAGCAGCAACTCTCCAAACTGCCTACGATACCTTTAAAAATGCCATAGCCGGAGCCGCCAAACTGCGGAAGTTGGAATCGCAAAATGAAACCAAGCAAAAACACGACTTGCAGTGGGATAGACTCTACAAAGGCATGGTGCAGGTATGTCTCGATCGCCAAAGCAACCAAGAAGCACTCTTATATGCCGAAGCCAACAAAGCCCGCAACCTTGCAGAAGTAATCGCCCAAAAACAGGAAATCCCCAAAACCCTAGCACCCATCACCTTCAGCGAAATTACCCAACTCCTCACCCCAAACACCGCCCTCATTGAGTGGTACATCACCAACGCCGAAATCATCACCTTTGTCGTCACTTACCCCGACGTGCTGACAGTGCACCGCCACCGTCAATGGGATGAATTAACCGATTTAGTTGCTGAATACCGGGCAAACTACATAGTAAGCAAAACCGACTGGCAAAAACAACTTGCTACCTATCTCCAGCGCCTCGCAGACATCCTCGAAATCACCACAATTTTGCCGCCATCAAGTACGCGCTTAATCCTAATTCCCCACTGGTTGCTGCACCTGTTTCCCCTCCACGCCCTACCCCTAACTGACGGCGAATTCTTATTAGATAGATACCTCGAAGGCATTCAATACGCCCCCAGTTGCCAACTCCTGCAACAGATTACCATCCACCCAAATTTTGACCAACTCCTCGCCCTGCAAAACCCCACCTCGGATCTGAATTACACCGATTTAGAAGTTACCAGCATCGCCCCCAAATTCGCGATCCGTCAAATTCTCCTCGGCGATGAAGCGAGTAAAACAAATCTCCTAGAAAAGTATCTAGATCGGTTAGAAAACGCCCACTGCGCGCACTTTTCCTGTCACGGCTCCTTCAATCCCGACGATCCGCTAAAATCGTTTTTGATATTGTCTGGGGGTATCGTAGGGGAAGAACCCCCCCAGCCCCCCTTGCTAAGGGGGGAGCAAGAGGAAGAAGTTATCAAAGTCCCCCTTCTTAAGGGGGATTTAGGGGGATCGAATTTAGGGGAGGATGAAGTTTTCAAAGTCCCGGTTGTTGAACCCGGAGATCCCCCCCAGCCCCCCTTAAGAAGGGGGGAGCAGGAAGTTGTCAAAGTCCCCCTTCTTAAGGGGGATTTAGGGGGATCGAATTTAGATGAATCAGAGCGCTACGTGGAATGGCGCGAAGGCAAAACAGCCGATATTAACAATTGTCTAACATTAGCAGACATCTTGCTATTGCAATTCAAACATTGCCGCCTAGTCGTGCTTTCCGCCTGCGAAACCGCCCTCATTGACACCACCAATCGCTCCGATTATATTGGATTGCCGACAGGATTTCTCCACGCCGGAGCAATGGGAACCCTAGCCAGTCTTTGGGCTGTCAACGACCTCTCCACCGCCTTGATAATGGTAAAATTCTATGAATTGCTACAACCTGGAGTTAGCATCGGTAAAGCCCTCCACGATACCCAGCGCTGGTTTAAGTCGGCCAAAACCCCAGATTTGGTAACATGGCTAAAGGAATCCGATAGCTTTGATGACGAGCGGAAAGAATATACTGAAGAACTGCTAGGACGTTACAATGATGATGAAAAACCCTACGGCGATGTTTATCATTGGGCAGCGTTTTGTGCGATCGGATTATGATACGCATCGCTAGCCAGAAACCGGGTTTTTCACGACAATACTGTGCTAAAATGTTCAAATTCGATAAAATCTCGGTTTCTTTACACTGCGCGCGATCGACCTATAATTAAAATGTACAAATAAAGACTATGACCTTCAAATTCTAGTAACATTCATTCGCCAGTAAAAATTATGATAAAAAACGTGATTTTGTTGGAAATTTATAACGCCATTACCACAGCCCCGGAGATTCTCACCCCGCCATTTATTGAAGAATTACTCAAGACTGTTTTACCTTTAGCGGAGTCTGATGCGGATGATAAAGTTGTCAAAGAAGCGATTAACAAACTTTATCGAAATTTTACAGAGGTGAGAGATAGGATTGGGGATGTGACAAAACATCTCGATGATGCCGAAGCAGAAGTCACGCCCGGTTATGAAACAGTCATCAATACATCTCCCGATAGCAAAAAACTAGAAAAACTAAAAGCAAGCTTGAAAAAACGCATTGACAAAGCAAATGCTAAAAATTGACCATCCCCAAATCTACATCTACAGCTACCAACTCAGCCGCGAAAGCAAAACCGAAGTCAAATCTATCTGGACTTGGGCTAATAATATCTGGCAACATTTCAGCCACGAAAAAGAGCTAATTTTTTCCCCAGCCAACCTCGGTTATCCCCTCACTCAAGCCAAGAAGTTCTCGCATTCAAATAAAATTGAGGGTTCCTTCAAGTTTTGCCGTCTGGATGATGATAGCGAAGGCATTTTAGCAAGAATTGGCAGCCCAGAAACGGATGAAAATAAAGATATAGATATCGCAGCATTAAAAGATTTTAATGTTAATAATCTGATGCTTGCTGATAGTTATGAAGATTGGCTGGGACAGACTATTTTTATTACCTACAAATTACCAACCTATCAACCTCGCACTAAAAAATACCTCCGCCAAGTTGCCGATGAATGTTTAAAGAATCTGTTCCCAGAAGCATCTGTGCGTCCACCTTTTTACCGCGATAGTGAGTTACTGGGTTTGCCAATTTTTGAGTACAGTTCGCTCAAACGTCAACTACAAGTCTTTGTTTATCTGGTTGACGATGAGATTGAGGAAAAATTAGAGCAAATTGTTCAACCTTTATTTGAACTGTTTTATTATCGCCATAAAATCACTACAGCTTTTCTGGATAGCCGCCCAATTTCTGATTTACTCAAGGGACTACGTGCAATAATTGAGGGGATAATCGCTAGCTTAGAAACAAAAATCCCTGAGTTTGAATCGAACAATGATGTTGCTTCCCAGGAAAAGGTTAATAAAGATGAGTATTTAACCTCTCTGAAAAGGACACACAAACAGTTACTTCAAGACAGTTTGGTTTATCAAAGAGGATTAGAATTTTTAGAAAATTCAAATAATACAATAAATATTCATGATTATAATTATCAGGAAAAGCTGGCTCAAATTTGTGATAAATGGCAAGCCTCAACCGAAGATTTAACAACATTCAAGTTTTTTATTGATAAAAATTCTCCGTATTTTCAAAGACAAATTCAGGGTGATTTAGGCTATTTCAAACATGGCACTGATTTGATTAAAATAGCGGTGGATTTGGTGGCGGGGATTGTAGATATTGAACAAGCAGAAATCGATCGCTCCCTAGAAAGAACCATTCAAATACTCGGTACTGGATTAGGGGCTGGAGGCCTTGTGGTGTCTGCGGTTGCGAATTATGTAGAGAGAGACATAGTGTTCAGAATACCTCAAAATGGCGATCGCATTCATCCGGCTGTAGCTAGTCTGTTGTGGAGTCTCTTGGCGGTAATCCTGGTTTCTGGATTGGTGGGCTGGATTAATGGTGCGTGGAAAATCAATCTGGACAGATGGTTTCGGCGTAAGTCTGAACCTCGGAGATTGCCCGATTCCCAAAGTTCACCAGTTAATGATATGTTACAGGAAGCCGCCGAAGTGCGATCGCCCACTGAACAAGAATAAAACTCAACCATTACCGTTTATGATATAGCATTTTTTAGGTAAGCAAAGATAGAGGACACGGCAGTGCCGTTTCCCTACAGCTTGCGCTTGACGGGTGTACTTCATCAATGTGAAATCTGCTGTGTATTATAGTGTTTCCGGTTGCATCGGAATGATATAGAGGACACGGCAGTCCGCCAGGGAATGAATTCCCTGTCTAATAGCTAAAGTCCTCTGAAGAGGACTAAGGAGTTTAAAAATTTTTCTTTTCAGTCCTCTTGAGAGGACTTTAGCTTTGAGGCAGGGAATTCATTCCCTGTCGGACTGTCGGAATATCGGTTTAACGTTAAGTTGACACCAATGGGCACGGCGCCGTGTCCTGACTGTGAGTAATATTAATTCCGATGCTACCGGAGTTGATATTTCAGGAAGCTGAAAAGAGACTAGGCGGTTGAAACCGCGTCTATACAAACGATGTCCGCCGGAAGCCGACTAAGAGATAAGAGAGAATTTAGAAGTGTTGAAATCCTCGATCGAGCTTTAATCTAGAATCAGGATAAATGCCGCTGCTATCAGTCAACCAGATATCGGTGCTATCCGTAGCGATTCCCACAATCTGGGCACCATTACCGATTTGTTCTACCAATAACTCAGCATTTGCGATCGGCAAAAACAGCACTAACTCGAAGTCTTCACCCCCGTACAAGGCCCAATCTAAAGCTGTTTCGGTTGATACAATTTCGCTGAAAATATCGGGAATTGGTATTTTCGGGCGATCGACTTTTGCGCCAACACCGCTAGCCCGACAAATTTGAATAATCGCATCAGCTAAACCGTCGCTGCTGTCCATTCCTGCGATGGAAAACTCACCCGCAGAATCTAAAATCTCCCAAACAACCCGCAAAACATCCAGCCTCGGTTTAGGGCGCTGGTGAGCGAGAATTAAGGAAGCCCGATCGACTTCTGTAAGATTTTGCCCGAATTCTGGATTTAACAGCAATTCTAATCCGGCGCGGGAGGCTCCGTGAACCCCAGTAGCCACAATCGCCCAATTCGATCGCGCATTTGACCGGCGAATGGTACGATCGCACTCAACCTCTCCGAAAGCAGCAATCGCCACCGTCACCACGGGCGATCGCACAACATCCCCACCGACGATCGGCGTATGATATTCTTGCAAGCAAGCCGTCATCCCCCGATAAAACTCTTCAACCCACTCCACAGCCGTATCCGCAGCCACAGCGAGGGCTACCGTCACCCCCACAGGCCTTGCACCCATAGCGGCCAGATCCGACAAATTCGCCGCCGCAGCGCGCCATCCTGCGTAATAAGGCCCCGTAGTTCGATCGCTAAAATGCAATCCATCTACCAACATATCTGTAGTGATAGCGATAGATTGGTTGGGATTTGTAGCCATGACAGCACAATCATCACCCACTATCTCTACGGGGCAGAATTTTTGCAATATTCTTAAAAGACCTTGTTCACCGATATCTTGAACTTTCATAAATTTGAATTAGTCGATCGCACTTTCTCACTTCACCATTCCTTACCGGAACTCGGAGGCAAGCGCAACCTAGGAAACCTATAAAAAGTATCCCCTTCATCATCTACTTCCAAAACCGCCGAAAAAATCTTAACTTGCCGAGTTAAATACTGCTGAGCAACTTCAGCCTCAACCCTAGCATTAGCCGCCAGTTGAATCAGCGAAATTTGACTGTTTTGAGTTTCCAGCAACTGATAAAAAGCCTCATCCAACCGCTGCTTTTGCTTGCTTTCCTCCAGATTTTTTACAATCAACAAGCCTGCGAATCCGCCCAAACCAATGACCAATAAAAATTCTAAAATAGCCATATTCTCGATTAAATTCCTGATTTCAAGAACGCAACTATAAAAATTATCTATTCTTCCCGCCCGCGGAGGCGGGCTTTGTCTGTGCCGAAGCGATTTCAATCCCCGTCACCTTTATGTAGAAACGATTTCTATCGCCGTCACTCTTGATTTTTTTAGCCCGCCTCCGCGGGCTTTGTTTGACAAGAAACAATTTCTATCGCGGTCACTTTTGACACTTAAGCGATTTCAAGATCCCTCCGAGATCAAACTTGAGGTTGAACCAAATTTTCCTTCCCTTTAATCACCTTAGCAGATACAATCTTGTCTCCCTGCTTCAGTTGCTCCAAAACTTCTTTTCCTTCAATCATGTAACCAAAAACAGCATACCGGCCGTCCAACAGATTCCGACCAGCGGGCGTGAGTTCAGGTTCAAACAAGAAAAAGAAAAACTGAGAAGAAGCGCTGTCGGGTTCAGCTTCAGCGCGGGCCATCGCCACAGTACCGAAAGCAGAAAAAGGCAAAACAGGCTCGTCGCTATAGCGCCCCGCATCTTCTAGAGTAATGCCGTAAATAGGTTCCTTTTCGCCTCTGACGAGCACTTCCAGCGGAACATTCCGGTATTTGCCAGTAGCAGGGTCAATAAAACCGACTTCCTTGCCTTCGGGGTCTCCGGTTTGCAAAACGTAGGATTCTTCCGATCGAATAAACGGCAAACCGTCATAAAAACCTCGATCGACCAAATCCACAAAATTACCAGCCGTAACCGGGGCGTTGTAGCCGTCAACCACAACAGTAATTTCCCCTTTTTCAGTTTGGAAAGACACAGTAGCGCGTCCTTTCAGTTGAGGCAGATTAGCATACTTTGCCGGCACTTCAAAAGGAAACTTTGTCACCATCAACTCTTCGATTTCGCCAACCGTTCCCAGGATGGTGGCTTTCAAGTCAATCACTTTGTCCCTGTCTTTAGCCTCGACAGCCTTTTCCAGTTGAGCAACTCCCTCCTTGACTTGTGCAACTAGCGCCTCAGCTTGTGGCTTTTGCGCCGAGGGAATACTCTCTAAAACGTCAGATTCCCGGAGGTTGAGAATCCTGGAAGCCTTACTGACATCACTGCTAATGCGCCCCCAACGTTTAGCCCGTATGTGGTTGCCAATGTCTTCGAGGCTGATTTGCAAATCTCGCACAGTCTGATTGTCAATAGGTAAAGCGAAGCGCAGCAGCGCCCGGCCGTCGGTAATCGCATTCCCCGCAGGCATACTGCTGCTGGGGCGTTTGGCATGGGAGACTGGACTGAAACTCAGTCCGAGAGTGAACAGCAGCAGCGCTAAAGCGACAGTTTTGACCCAGCGCTTGCACGTATCGATCGAGAAATTAGGCCAATGCAACATAACTTTAACTTTTATTGCCTCTATTATCTTCCCACAGCGCTGTCGGCCTTCTATCCGTTAAATGCCGTACACTTCTCGCGGCCGAACTTCCTTCCCTTGAGAGCTTTTTAGCTTTCCGTACAGCACTTGCCCCCTTTGAACGGTAAAATAAAATGCCAATTGCTTTTTGATGCCGTCAGCTCGACTGCGGCTTTAACCTGACGGGTTCAAAAACGGATACAATCCCCAGACTCCTGTCGTGGAGAGATAAAAATTTTAGACCAAGGTTCAATCTCCCAAATTCATCTGTGGAGTAAATCTAAAATCTAAAATCTAAAATCTAAAATCGACTGACTGTAGTTCCCCCGTGCCGGCCTGGCGACGGGATTGCCCGCAAAAATTTATATGATCTCCAGTAACGACTTTCGACCAGGTGTTTCAATTGAATGGAATAACGGCGTGTGGCGGGTTATCGAATTCCTCCACGTCAAGCCAGGAAAAGGCTCGGCTTTCGTGCGGACAAAATTAAAAAACGTCCAAACCGGAAACGTAGTAGAACAAACCTTCCGGGCGGGCGAGACAATGCCTCAAGCCAACCTGGAAAAGAGCGTCATGCAGCATACCTATAAAGAGGGCGACGAGTTCGTCTTTATGGATATGGAAACTTACGAGGAAAGCCGCCTCAATGCTAAGCAAATAGGCGATCGTGTCAAGTACCTCAGTGAAGGGATGGAAGTCAACATCCTTCGCTGGAACGACCAAATCCTGGAAGTGGAACTGCCCAACTCTGTTGTATTGGAAGTGCTGCAAACCGATCCCGGAGTCAAAGGAGATACTGCCACCGGTGGCAGCAAACCCGCCATCGTCTCCACCGGAGCTCAGGTTATGGTGCCTCTATTTATTTCCATTGGAGAACGGATTCGGATTGATACTCGTGAAGACAAGTACCTCGGCCGAGAGTAGAAACGACGGAGGAAAAGGGAGTTTTTAGTTATGAGTTATGAGTTATGAGTTAAAGAAGTTAAAATTCAACACTCATTGCTCACAGCTTAAAAACTATCCCTTTTGCCTCCCAACTCGGTGAATCCTCCTAGCTTCGCCGAATTTTCAATTTTCAATTTTCAATTCTCAATTACCCTTGAATCTGCTGTGCAACTAGACTTAAACCAGCTTTGCGAACTGCTAACTGTATTAGACAAAACTGGCATTTCGGAACTGACCTTAAAAAGTGGGGATCTTGAACTGACAGTACGCAAAGGCATTCTGGCAAGTTCACCAGGCACCGCTGCTGCGCTCCCTGCTGCTGTGGCGACAGTCGCTCCGAGCCCCTTGGGCGCTGTTGCTAGCCCCACCTTAGCGTCAACTCCTCCTCTTGACCAAAATCTAGGAGTGGATGTGGCAGACAGGGCACCCGTCGCCCCTGCCGCTGTGCCTGCTCCTGTGTCTGTCCCTGTCGATACGAAATGGGTGCCAATTATCTCGCCGATGGTAGGAACCTTTTATCGCGCCGCTGCCCCCGACGAGCCGCCTTTTGTAAATGTGGGCGATCGCATCAAGGTCAGCCAGACAGTTTGTATTATCGAAGCGATGAAGCTGATGAACGAGATCGATGCTGATGAAGTGTCCGGTCAAGTGATGGAAATTTTAGTTCAAAATGGCGAACCTGTCGAATACGGTCAAGTTTTGATGCGAATTAATCCGGATTGAAAGATTACTTTATTGTTATGGAATAAATGCTAGTATTTCCAGATCACTTCTCTCCGGTGAGTTTGATGAAGTCATCCCAGCCTGTCCCGCAAGAGGTTGTGCAACAAGTTGCTGAGTATTTCAGTATTTTGAGCGAGCCAATGCGTTTACGAATTTTGAACTTGCTTCGCGACGGCGAAAAATGCGTGCAAGAGTTGGTGGAAGCTACTCAAACGAGTCAAGCCAATGTTTCTAAGCACCTAAAACTCATGCTCCAAGCTGGTATCCTCACTCGCCGGAGTGAAGGGACTTCAGCCTATTATAAGGTGCAAGACGAGTTAATTTTCGAGCTGTGTAATATGGTGTGCGATCGGCTTGCCAGCCGGATCGAACAGCAAGCCCTACACTTTAGGGCATTTAGCCTGACTACCAAGCACTGAAAATAAATCCCAAGTCCAGGGTCCCCAGTCCTGAGTCATCAGTCTTGAGTCATCAGTTATTAATCTCTACTCTCTGCCTTCAGACCGATGACTAATGACTCCTAACTAATGACTCCTAATTACTAAAGGGGAAAATTTTTGTCAAAACTTTGGCGGGTACTCGGCTGAGCCACCTCCAAACCTTCCCCACCCAAAAGTTCTAAAGGCTTGCCTTCGACCGAAATCCAAACCTTGGTATTCGGTTTTAAACTCGTAGCCGTATAGATAACTTGGCCTAACCGGCCAGTCATCGAATTACTGCCTCCCCCCGAAGTAAATTCGGCCGACAAATCGACATAAACTCCGTCATTCTTGACACTCAAACTCCGGAGTTTTGTCCCCTTAGGAATTTCGCTAGAAACACTTGCATCCTTCGGCCCAGCCAACAAACTGTTAAAAGCAGCTTGTAAAGTTGCATCAGCCTTGTCAGCTTGTTTGACAGCGACTTTCGTAGGAACTCCCTCAAATTTGCCGCTGGCTTCTTTAACCCAGTAGACTTGCACTGTCTGGGCTGCCGTCTGCTGCAAAGGCTTCGGCTGAGGCGACTTTGATGCCAGAGAGTTAGGCGTCTGAGCTGTAGGCGTCTGAGCTGTAGGCGTCTGAGCTGTAGGCGTCTGAGCTGTAGGCGTCTGAGCTGTAGGTGGTTGGACAGGATTTGGAGGGGGTACGGGGATAATTACAGCAGGGGATTCAGCAGGACTTGGGGACAGCGCCGGAGCGGTAGTCGGAGCGGAAGACTGCGTGTCTGCGGGGGTTGGCGAACGGTTCGCCGTCCACCAGGCAATGCCCCCTCCGGCCACTAAAGCCAACCCGCAAACACCGGCAATCACTGCTGTGGAGACGCGGCGTACTTCTTGTCCATCTTTCATAATACAAATCCTCCGCACACATTGACATTTTTTTTAAGAAATAAGCGATCGCCCTTGACCGCTTGTTTATAAACTACTTCACTTCATTGTAAAGTTCCCGGAACACTAGATCGGTCAGTTTGCCGCAGGTAGCGTTCCGAGCATTGGCAAGCCGTCTACCAGGTTTTTTGGTTCCGTCGGCATCAAAGGCGTGGCCTAGGAAATATTCTCGCAGTTCTAACTCGATAGCCTTCTACGACTGCCTTTTGAGCTTCTGAGGCTCGATGCGACAGTTCACCTAAGTCCACAGAGTGCTGCGAGTGTTCGCGCACCCTGTCCAGTTGCCGCCACCGCTACCGACTCGAACTTGGCTGCTGGACTTTTCCACTTTTCCTAATCCGCAAGATTGCCGAAAGTGGCGCAAAGCTGTTTTCTTGGGCAGGCAGAGGAAGTCTTTAAAGCGGTAGATTCTGAATAGTATCCACGCCCGCTCGCGGTCGCCGAAGTGGAAGCCATAGAACGCGGGCGTGGTAGCGATCGCAGGCAAGCAAACTCAAAAAAAGCTGACTCAGGAACCGAGATGCTTTAAATCTGTGGGCGTGTAGACTTGGCGCTGATAATCGCATCTGGGTGAAGCCACACTTAAACCCGTCTGCTGAGAGAATACCAGGTAGTTTTTTGCAACATTTTGGAGATTTTGCAAGAAAAAAGTTACTGACCCAACAGCCTGCGATTTTAACTTTTTTTACATACGCTCCTTGCCACTCGTACTTCCGAGCAAGATCATATTTTGACGTTGATAAGGATTCAACTATTGGGGACTCCTTACAGATAGACCGCTTGGGACGGTTAGGAGCGACTCCGCTCAGCTACATTCGTCTATCGTTAGATTCTGGAATTGAGACAATTGCATTAATGTTAGCGAAAACTCTACGGCAAGTCCAACATATCCTGAGTGCGAATATGGGAATTCTAGACCATAATATGAGATTTCGCCCGTGGAGTATGCCGCATTGTATCTCGCTCAGCCTAGTGGCTATATTCTATAGTAATCATAAAAAATTAAAGGATGAAGGAAGAAAGAAGAAGGAAAAAGGAAGAAGGAAGGCAACGGATGGATGTAACGGATGTAACAGTGGTAACAGATTTAACGGATAGAAGGAAGAATGATGTCTATAAAAATATTTTTTCCCAAACAAAAAGCGCCCCTATTTCTAGGAGCGCTTTTTGTTAATCAAAAACTAAAACTTAGCCATTGATAGAAGGAGCAACCATTGCTACTGGGGTGACTTCACTAGCAGCCAAGTCGAGAGGGAAGTTGTGAGCATTGCGCTCGTGCATTACTTCCATACCCAAGTTAGCGCGGTTGATGACATCAGCCCAAGTATTGATGACGCGACCTTG
>NZ_JAUBVJ010000042.1:0-70788 GCF_036702785.1 Microcoleus sp. AR_TQ3_B6
GAACACCTGAGAACGATTCGCGATCGCATTGAACGTAACGGTCAGCGGGCTGGTAGAATTCTCGGCATTTATCAAAAGATTTTGCAAGAAATTGAAATAAAAAGTGATGATAGTCAAGAACAGATTGAATTGTTACTTAGTGGCTTAGTAGTTAGAGACGAGGGAATATTAAAGGTAAAAAATCGCATCTATCAACAAGTATTTAATCTCCAATGGGCTGAAAAAAAATTAGCGGCATTGCGCCCTTACTCGCAGGTGTTTGATGCTTGGGTAGCTTCTGGGCAACAGGATAATTCCCGCCTCTTGCGCGGACAAGCCTTAAAAGACGCTCAAATGTGGGCGCAAGGTAAAAGTTTGAGCGATTTGGACTATCAATTTTTAGCGGCTTCTGGCGAATTGGATAGGCGGGAAATGCAGCAAACTCTAGAAGCAGAACGGCTCAAAGAAGTGGAAGCGCGACTGGCAGAGGAACAAAAAAGGTTAGCACTAGAGAAAAAAAGTTATAGGCGGCAAAGGCTTTTGCTTTTAGGAGTAAGTATGGCATTAATTCTAGCCTGTGCATTGGGGCTAGAGGTTTATGTTCAGTATCGACAAACTGCTGTCAGCGAAATAAAAGCGATCGCTCAATCTTCCGAAGCGCTATTCGCCTCAAATCAAAAATTAGACGCATTAATACAAGCCATCAGAGCAAAGCGACAACTGCAAAAATTAGGTGGTGTAGAACCAGAGCTCGAAGGCTCAGTTAAAGAAGTTCTCCATCAAGCTATTTATGGAGCAGTTGAGTATAACCACTTATTGGGGCATAACAATGTGGTGAATGATGTAACTTTTAGCCCTGATGGCGAACTCATTGCCTCAGCTTCTGCCGACAAAACGATCGATCTTTGGAAAAAAGACGGTACAAAGCTGGGGACGCTTCAAGGGCACGACAAGGCGGTTTGGGGAGTTAGATTTAGCCCCAGAGGCGATCTAATTGCTTCTGGTTCTGGGGATAACACAGTTAAAATTTGGCGCAAAAAAAGTACAAATTCACTAAAGGTCGAGCCTAGTTATACCTTGTTGCAGACATTAAAAGGACATACCAAAGAGGTTACACAAGTAGCGATCGCTCCTAACAATCAGATTATTGCATCTGCTTCTAAAGATAAAACCATTAAACTCTGGACTACAGACGGAAAACTACTGAGAACTCTCACCGGGCATACAGATGAAGTTGACAGCGTTGCCTTGAGCCCGGACAGTCAAATTATTGCATCTGCTTCTAAAGATAAAACCATCAAACTCTGGAGTACAGACGGTCAACTGATCAGAACCCTGACGGGACACACGGATAGAGTCAAGAATGTTGCCTTCAGTCCTCAAGGAAATCTCATCGCCTCGGCAAGTTGGGATAAAACGGTCAAACTTTGGCACCTTGATGGAACTTTAGTCCAAACCCTAACTGGACACAGCGATGCAGTAGGCAAAATCGCTTTTAACCCTCAAGGTGGTTTGCTTGCATCGGCAAGTCTTGACAGAACAGTCAAACTTTGGCAGCTTGACGGGACTCTGGTAAAAACCCTGCCAGTCGCTAAGGATGTTGTCTCTGGATTGGCTTGGAGTCCTGACGGGCAAATCTTCGCCTCATCCAGTTGGGATGGTCCGATCGCACTTTGGAAACTTGATGATAGTTTGCTCAAGACTCTTAACGGACATCAAGCATCAATTTACACCATCAAATTTAGTCCTGATGGTAAGACAATTGCCACCGCCAGCCGCGACAATACCGTTAAACTTTGGCGGCTTGATGGTAGCTTAATTCGCACTTTTCCCAAACAAGCTGATAAAGTTTTCGGAGTAGATTTCAGCCCAAAGGGAGACACGATTGCTACAGGCGGTTATGACAGCACTGTTCGATTGTGGCGACTCGACGGAACTTTACTCAAAACTTTTACTGGACATCAAGGCAGAGTCTTCGCCGTTGATTTTCATCCAGATGGGCAGTCACTCGCCTCGGTGGGTGAGGACAAAACGGTCAAAGTCTGGAGGATTGACGGTACCCAATTGGCAACTCTCAAAGGACATACCGATTACATTAACGGAGTTGCCTTTAGTCCCGATGGAAAGCTCATTGCTTCTGGTAGTGTGGACGGCACTGTCAAACTTTGGCAGTGGGATGGTGCGATCGCCTCTGGAAAGCCCAGTTACAAGCTTCTACACACCTTAAAAAGCCATCGCCGTCAGGTGGCTGGAGTCGCATTTAGCCCTGATGGCAAGACTCTAGCTTCAGCAGGGATGGATAGCATGGTGAGACTTTGGCGGCGCGACGGTACAGAAATCAGAGCCTTGAAGGGACACAAAAATGGGGTGTTCGCAGTGGCATTTAGCCCTGATGGAAAGTTAATCGCCTCGGCAAGTTTTGACGGCACTGTCAAACTTTGGAGGTACGACGGTAAAGAAGTTGAAACTTTAACGGGACACAGTGATGGGGTGTTCGGAGTGACATTTAGCCCTGATGGGAAGTTAGTCGCTTCAGCCAGTCAGGATAGAACTGCAATTTTATGGAATTTAGAGCGAATTTTCCAGCTCGATTTTCTCAAGTATGGTTGCGACTGGGTGCGGGATTATTTGCGGACGAATGCTGATGTGAAGGAAGAGGACAGGCATTTGTGCGATCGCTCTCCCCAATAGACAGTCCAGATAGTTCGACTATAGCAACTGCCTGCTTGGATTACACTGTCAAACTTTGGCGCGGGCGATCGCACTACAGGGTAGGGGCACGATATGTTGTGTTTCTACATTGTTTATGTACTCTATCAATCGTGAGAACCGATATATAGATGTGCGATCGCACAGCAGCCGTGAGCGATCGCCCGATCGCAACGTTCAGGGACATTAGTCATTCAGCTCCCCTGAGCCTCACAATTTTTGCTTTTTGTCGCTCTGTAATTCCTACTAACAACTTTTTTCTTCTTCCGCTCTTGAATTAGTATCTGTAATTCGCGATCGCGCCTCATGTAACCAACTTTTAGCTCTAGTTGGGGCATTAATTGGCTAATTTAGTATATTGACAAAAGCAACTAATTGTGAATTTTGGGACTCATAGCAATATAACTTTACACAAGCATACCAACTTTATCTATTTCGTGTTGAGCTAAAGAACTGAATAATTGATATGTTGTCAAAACTAAAAAAAGGCAGTTTCTATGTCAAGTTCAAGTTCTAACTTAAAAGAGAAAGGAATCAGTAGTGAATTTACTGTTCTTGGTCAACTTAAGGGAGCCTTAGCAGACGAAATTACATCCAAAGCTGGTGAAACCCGAAGCCTTGTCAAAGACACTCAGGGAACGCCAATTATCATTGCTGGAGAATACGTTGCAAGTTTGAATGAGCAAGAAACTGAAGCCATCAAGAAAGCTTTTAACTCGGGCACTCCACTTGCTTTGCTCAATGTTGAGAGAAACCAAATTCGTCAATTTACCAACCTGTTGGGGCCTGATGTACCAGACTCTGTTGGAGATGATTTTACCTACCTGGAAGCTTATGCAGTTCACAAAGACAAGGATAGAGTGGTATGGCAATCCACTTTCTACCCTCCAGTCAACCCAACCGAAGTCGAAACCTATCAACAGACTATACACAGATTTGACGATGGCACTCAACGTGAGTCTTCTGTTCGGGTAGATACGGCATCACAGCCGACAGGTAAAAACAAGGAAGCAACGATGGTTCTGGATTCGCCAGAAAGTGTTGCTCAACGAGCAGGACAAGTCCTGCAATGGCTTACTGTTGATGCTTCCGGAAAAACCCGATCTCAGTCTGTCATGGAGGAGTATGGTGAAGCGCAGTCGGCAAGAATACGAGAACTAAAGAGTGAAGCTCAAAATAATTTGGTTCAACTCGCATCAGCGTTCGTGCATGAAGCTAATTATCCCTGGGGTTGGACGATGGGCACAGCCAACTTTCAAGTCACATCTTTTGCTTACTCGTGTTACGTACAAGACACAAGAGAAAGTTGGTTTTATATAGAACAAATGGCTGTGTTAAATCCTTCTGTACTTTATGACACCAAGAGTGACCGGGAGCAAAGTTTGTATGTAGACTCTTACGAACTGGAGGCAAAACCGGGTGGGTATGAAAACAACTCTAGTGCAGTAACTATGATCCACTCAAGCCCTGGGACAACAACCGGTCAGAGGTCAGTTACCAGCGGTATTACCTGGAATATTGGTGGGAGCGTTAATGTAGGAGCAGATGCAACAAATGGTCCAAATGCGAGCATTGGCATTCAGGGAGGGATAAGCATTTCCAACAGTACTACCTTTGACATTCCTGATGTAAAAATAAATAACAAATCTAACGACAACGGCAATAATCCACATTGGGTCTACGAGATCCCTCGTGTTTATGGCGTGGAAGATGGTTGCGTAAACAGCATTTCCAATGCGGTAAACATTTCCCACAACACCTTTCAACCAGTTAACCACTGGCTCTGGAAAGTCAACGACTCTGTTCGTCGCAATAATTCTCGGCTAAAGGTGCGGAATACACTGAAAGTTCGCGCAATTCAATCATGGATTACTAACAACTGCAACTTCTTTGGCTGTAACTGTGATGTTGCTCATAACGAATACTTACACACAAAAAATTTTGATTTTTACCTGCCTTTCCCTGTGCCTTACTATGTAGAAATTGTCGCAAAACACAGTGGAAAAGCACTGGATGTTGATAATGCCAGCAGCGCAAGGGGAGCTAATGTCCAGCAATGGGAGCGGAACTACAGCCAAGCCCAACAATGGCGCTTGCAAGATGCTGGGGACGGCTATTTTTACATCATCAACAAAACCGGAAAAGCGCTAGAGGTTGAGGGTGGTAGCACAGAAAATTCAGCAAATGTCCGGCAATGGGATCTGAATAATACCAATGCCCAAAAATGGAAATTTGAAGATGCTGGGGAGGGCTATACCTACATCGTCAACAAAAATAGTGAGAAAGTGCTGGATGTTCGCGAAAGCGGCACAGGCAATGGAGTTAACGTTCTGCAATATCAACGGACTGGCAATGATAACCAAAAATGGAGAGTGCAATAGGTGCAGTCAAGTTGACTAACTAACCCTTGAAAGAATTGTTGGTTGGGTTAAGCGACAGCGAAACCCAATCAATATTCCTTTAACCCCTTAGTCAGTGTGAACGCTGATCTTGGAAGCTTTTGGAATTGAACCATGAATAACTTGTTGAAAAGGGTAGCGTTAGCTGCCACATTGTTGACGTTGACCTTCCTTCTTCTGTTTCTACCCCCTTTCTCAGGAAACAGAGCTTTGGCTCAGACCAATAACTATCCCGATGATTTTAAGCTATTGTCGCATAACGTCTATATGTTGCCTGTGACCAACTGGGGGCAAGCCCAGCGTGCTGATCTAATCGCCCAAGCCGACTATATCAAAGGCTATGATGTGGTAATTTTACAAGAAGCTTTTGACAACCCTGCATCAGATCAGCTACTTTCAGGGCTAAAAGGTAAATACCCCCATCAAACTCCAGTCCTTGGTCGCAGTCAAGATGGTTGGGATGGGACATTGAATTATGGAGAAGTCTTTGATGGCAAGGTTGAAGATGGTGGTGTTGCCGTTGTTAGCCGCTGGCCGATTGAGCAAAAAGTGCAGTATGTCTTTGATAGAGGCTGTGGTTTTGATGCAACAGCCAATAAAGGGTTTGTGTACGTCAAGGTAAACAAAGAGGGACGCTTCTACCACGTCATCGGCACTCATACTCAAGCTGAAGATAGTTTGTGTGGGAGCGGTAAAGCTGCCGAAATTCGTAGGTCACAATTCAGGACAATCAAGAAGTTTATTGAGGATAAGAATATTCCCTCAAATGAAATCATCTTCATTGGTGGCGACTTAAATGTAAATCGCAACAACCGCAGCGAATACTCTACCATGTTAACTGATTTGGAGGCTAATGCCCCAAATGCCTATGCTGGTTGGACGGCAACATGGGACCCAGCAACTAATGGTATTGCCAACGACAACTACCCAACATTACCGGCGGAATACTTAGATTACATCCTAGTTGCCAAAAAACACGCTCAACCAAGCTTCTGGCACAATCAAGCGTTGGATGTGCCTTCCCCAAGATGGAGGGTTGAGTCTGTAGGTGAACTCTATGAGTACAAGGACTATTCCGATCACTATCCAGTTGCCGCCTTTGCCTATGCTGATGACAAAACGCCAACCCAAAGCTTCAAGGCAATTAATAAACCCTATGGCTACATCACCTTGAAAAACGTCGGCAACAATCGCTACGTTCAAGTTGATTCTTCAGAGAAAGATGGCTGGCTGACAATCCAGGCTGACAGTTCAAGTGAAGGCAAAACCCACTTCAACTTATCTAATTGGTATTACCCCAGCAGCTCCTGCATTAGCTCGGAAGACTACGTCAAGGTAGAGTCTCTATACTATCCGGGCTATTACTGGAACTGGTACGGTCTTGGTACAGGCACGGGCGGATACTACCCTAAGGAGGGCGATCCCTCCAACCGCTTGCGTTTAGAAATTATCAATGGCAGTGGCAGTTGCCTGGAAGACGGCGATACTGTGGCATTTAAAGATACAGACACATTAGCTGGATTCAAAGATAAATATGTCAAGCGCTGGCCTAAGGGTTCTTGGCAGGACCACCTCTTCCTCTGGTCTGGGAGTGTTGGCAACGATCAAAAGTTTGTGGTGAGCGTCTCCCAACCCCATGAATATCAAAAGTGGTTGTCTAACTTGCACTATCCTAGCTGAAGTACTGCGATCGCTGGTAGGTAGGGTAGAGGGGTAGCTCTACCCTACCTACAGTTGTTTTGATTGAATTTTAGGGATAGGAATGCGATCGCGGCCGTGTTCGATCGTATGGCTGGAAAATCAAGGGTGCGATCGACCGTTTATCGATCGGGTACAGCAACTGTCTACCACTTAAAGCGTTTCAACCATTTTAGTCATAGGTGAGAGTGGTGATTAGTTTGATTTGACACTCACCTGCCTTTAAGCGAGATGACTCTTGGGGCGATCGGGCCCTTAGTTGCTTCCCGTCGAACCGAGTATACTTTCTCTTTCTGGACACTCCTCAAGCTTAAATTCCCGTGGGGCAAACGGTATTTGTGTGGCGAGTCCTTCCCCATGTATCAAGCTGCCTTCACTCTTACACTTGATACAAATTTCAATTCTCTTGCTTCGTTAAAGGGGAGTATGATTAACTTTAACATTTTTTTTATGTGAAGCCAAACTCATCTTGTATTATTATATTAATATACCATACTATCAAGATGAAAAATGGAAACTTTTTAAAAGTTTTCCGACTGGATAAAAAATAAAACTCAAGTCGTCAAGCTTATGACGAGGCTCTGACCCCTAATTTCTGGTAGGGGATACGGTAATTCGTCATCGCGCCTCTGGGAACCAACCTTTAGCTCTAGTTTGGGAATGAAATTACCCATTTAGATTATGGACAAAATCCACTAATTGTGAGTTTTGTGGCTGACAGCAATATAAATATACATAAATCTAACAACTTTATCTATTTATCGTCTATCTAAAAGACTGAACAATGCCTAGTGAAGTTAGCGATAAATAAACCTCCCCTAAATAAAAAACGATAGTGCGATCGCCGAGAGTATAAAATTTGATTTTACCGATTAAAACACATACAGCATTTTTTAGGTAAGTGAGGTACATAGCTTTCGATAGAGGACACGGCAGTGCCGTTTCCCTACAGCGATTGAACGCTTGACTTGCGTACTTGATCAACGTGGAATAGGCTGTATGAGTCAGCTTCAATAACTCATGCCCGTTCACAGTAAGGTACATAGCTTTCGATAGAGGACACGGCAGTGCCGTTTCCCTACAGCGATTGAAGGCTTGACTTGCGTACTTTATCAACGTGGAATAGGCTGTATGAGTCAGCTTCAATAACTCATGCCCGTTCACAGCCGATGACAATAGTTTCAGAACTAAAACCATTTTATGGAGACGCACTCATTCACAGCTATTGGCGCAATTAGTTTCAACAAACTATGGCAATTAATGACATAAGATGTTCTATAAATGAGCTGGAATTGTCGTATTTATTGAAATTTTTTATGTCTTAAAATAGGGATCATATCGGTAGTATCGATCGAGGAATTACGCGAACCTAAACTAGCATTAATTTTGCCAATAATTGAAACTTTAGGTGCAATTTTTATTTCTTTATTCTATAGTCTCTCATATTTTAATCACCTTGAATAAGGGTTGTCACCACTCATTTTTTTTCGCTCTCACTACCATGTACATGATTGTATTAATCATTGCACTTGCCCTCAATAAACATGAATCTTCAACATCTAAGAAATTGGGAAAGCTAATTGCTGATACTGTACCTCATAACAGCACGAACTGCTGTAATTGCTATCACACGAAAAGTGGGAAGGCAAAATCGAATTGACTACGCTGGTATGCAGAGTTGATTTGTTTTACCCCTCTCTTTGGGCTATTAGGATCGATCGACGGATGGAAGACTGTTTAAACTTGTGCTGTTTGTAAATTCTTAGCATTTACCGATATGTTATTAATTATACAAAATGAGCCGTTACTGGCAATGCTAGCCGAGGAGCGATCGCCCCCAATGAATTAAGAAAACAGATTCAGCGCCACACAGCGCAAAATATTTAAATTCGCAAGCTGCGAGTCTTCATTGGCGCGGACATTACAAAGCTGCCTTAATTAACACAAATCAGGGCTTTGCCAGAAAAGAAAAAAAATATATCATTGAGAAACAAGAATAAAAACTTGCTCGCTTATGGTAGCCCAGGTAACAACACGTATTCCTAAAGTTATAGTCCACAGCTAGACATACGGCAGATCTAAATCAATAGGGTGAGGTGGTTGTGTCTGAATGTTAAGAGGGGCGATCGAAGAGGAATATTAACAGGGGCGATCCCTTCCCAATCGGGGAGGGTAAAACCTAGGAAGGCAAGGAGCTGGAGAGAATGCTGAACTTTTTGAGTTCAGGAAAGTAGCGTTAGCACTAAACTCTGCCGTATTGTCGGAAGCGAACCAAATTTGTAACAGTTCTTAACTATGAAGAATTCTGCCAAAACTGGTAGCATAGTGACACTTTTGTTAGCAAAAACAGATAAAGTAAATAAAGTTGGCTAGCTCTAGACGCCTCGATCCCCATCCAGGGGAGGTTGAATCAATTTGATTCCTACCAAGTGGTTTTAGAGTTACAATCGAAACCAAAGCATCGCTATTTAACTGAGTTCTTTACTTACTTTTACTTTCAGCTATGAACGTGGATTTTATCAAAGCCCAAGTCAGGTTGCTACAGGGTGCAAGTTCATCGGAGCGAGAAACCCTTATTAAAAACATCGGCGTCTGTGCTGGCGTGATCAGGCCGGGAGAGTACGTGACTCCGCAGCGGAAGCACGCCATAACTCTCTGGCTGCAAACAAATGCGGTTCGGCTCCGGCTTCCCCAACTTCCTCTGGATTTATCGGGCCAAAAGCCTTAACAAGGAAGTAATCAAGGGGTAGCAACAGAATCAAAAAAATTAGTCAATCTTGCCTAAAAGTGTTTTTTTATTGAGCTGTACAGGATCAATGAAACACGATTAAGATTGAAAAAATGTTTGTAGGGAGAGTTGAGCTCGAAAAGACGCCTGCAGACAAGAAGCGGGTGACCGCCTTGCCAGAAGCAGGAAGTGAACGTCAAACCTGCTCGAAAAGTAGATTTGAGTAAGTTTCACTGAACGGATTATTGTGCACAACTATAACCAGGGTTATTTGCTTTTAGATTTGAGATTCACGATTTAGCTCGTGCTGCATAAATTTCCTATTTGTGGATCGAGTGAAAAATCATCCCTATTCAATAGGTATAACTAATTACAGGGGCAGTCATTGAACTGCCCTTACTTTTGAACCAGGAAGCGAATGTACTGCAACTTACAATAAACGCATCTACTTGGAGATAGAGTTTAGGTGAACTCTCATGTAAGCTGCAGCGCCTCTATATTGTTTGTTATGTTTGAGAGGGGAGGGGGAGAAGGGGATAGGGGGAGAAGGGGATAGGGGGATAGGATTTGACGAGTTTTGATAGGGTATTAATACGATCGAACAGAAGGAGTTATTACCTTAACTTGCTTTCTAATATATTTGTCAACCAAAATACTGTGCCGAAAAAACAAAAATTTCCTTATTTAGTTGGTTCGCGATGGACTTCACACCAAAAAACTTGGGGGTGGCGGCACTTTCAAGTAGTCAACCGAAAAAACGAAGGTAAATGGGTATTTGCAGAAATGGTGGCGGCTTGCGATCCCAATGTCCGTTTCTGGCTGAACGCCGCACAGCTCAAAGACCGATCGCTCTGGCAAGCTGGATGGCAGTCTACGCAAGAATTAGAGGAATTAGAAACAGCAGACTAAAAGACAGCGCTGTGGGGTAGAGTGAGGTAGGCATGGGTAATGAGTAATAGCAACAGGGTAAAATAATGAAAAAAAAAGTTGGGTTATTGGTGTGTTTGCTAATTAGTGCTGCATTGGGCGGTGGATTTTGCCAAGTGTCGATCGCAACTAAGGCGATCGATCGCAGCAATATTTTGTCAGCAGATATTCCTGAGCCGGCAGCGGACTTGTCCGGCCTAGTCCTGACTTTACAGAATTTGCCACCAGGTTTTACAGAGATGCCACCTGCCACTCTCAAAAACCTAGTCAGCGGTATCCCTAACTTTAAACCAGCAAGCGTGTTTGGTTATTACAAGAACGATGACCAGCAGTTTCAAGTAGTCACAGGATTTACAGCGCAACTGCCCAATCGGCTCGATCGAGCTAAATTTGATGCGGAAATCCGTGAAGGGAGTTTTGCACAACAGTTCTCCCAAGGTTTAAAAAGTAGTAACAAGGAATTTCAGTTTGCTAATCTTAGCGCTTTAACCTTAGAAGACAAGATTGGCGAGGTATCGGCTGGGTGGACCACTCAAGGAAAAATACAAGGTGTAACCATGAATGTCGAACTCGCGCTGTTTCGGCGGGGAAAAATAGGAAGTTTTATGGCGATCATGTATCTCGACGGCACTAAACCGACTATCACGATTAGCGAAGCAGCGCGCAAATTAGACAGCCGGATGCTGGAATTGAAACCCGACTTAACTCAACCGCAATAAGTGGGTGGTGCAAGCTGTAAAAAAAATCATTTTTCTACCTGCAGATGACACTCTGATTAGTTACACTAAAAAAATCGTCCACACATAGCAGATAAACTAGGTTTTTCTGCTGTCAGTACCGATGAATATCACCAGATATTTTACTAGATCGAACCCGGCTTCTGCGTCCAGGAATGATATCATGTTTGTTGAATTGCCCGTTATAAAATTTTGTCGCCCGGTTGGGGCGGGTTTATAAATATTGTGGATGTGAATTACCGATTGTTGGTGAAACTAGCCGCAACAAGTGTTGTGGTTAATTTACCGGACATGATATGACTGAGAAGAAAGAGCTTTGTTGCCAGTAAATTATACCGAAATACCTATGCCTGTCTCTGTTTCCCTGCAAAACGCCTGCAAGATTTACAACAAAATCCCCGTTGTCAATGACCTTTCGTTCACCATTGAAGCCGGAGAAATGTTCGGTCTCCTAGGCCCCAACGGTGCCGGCAAATCGACCACAATTCGGATGCTGACTACCCTGACTAAGCCCAGCAGCGGTCAAATCCAGGTAGCTGGATATGACGTGATGCGGCAAAGCTTGCAAGTGAAACAGTCTATAGGCGTCGTACTTCAACAAATCAGCGTCGATACTGAGCTTTCAGTATGGGAAAATATGGAGTTTCACGGGCGGATGCACCACATCCCAAACCCGAAACGGCAACAGTTAATTAAACAGTGGTTGGGATATGTAGAATTAGCAGAAAGGCGAGACGACTTAGTAAAAACTTTGTCGGGAGGAATGAAGCGGAGGTTGCAAATTGCCCGAGCACTTTTGCATGAGCCGCAAATCTTATTTTTGGACGAACCGACTGTAGGGTTAGACCCGCAAACGCGGCGCCGATTGTGGGAAATAATTTTAGATTTGAACAAGCAGGGAATGACAATGCTGTTAACAACGCATTATATGGATGAGGTGGAGTATTTGTGCGATCGCATCGGCATTATGGACGGCGGCAAGTTAATTCAACTGGGAACGTTGGCCCAACTGCGGCAGCTACACGGCCAAGGGTTAGTGATGAAACAAATAGGCGATCGCTGGGAATACAAGTTTTTCCCTACTCTGGAAGAAGCTAATTTATATCTGGATGCCAAAGATGATAAGACGGGGATGATGGTTCGTCCTTCTAATTTAGAGGATATTTTTGTAGAACTAACTGGCAGACAATTAGATTGAGCAATCAGTAATTGCTAATAGCAGTCCTGGGATGTTAGATTTTAGATTTTAGATTTTAGATTCCCCAAGCGGTGATTAAAACGGCAAAATTATTAATCAATAATCCTAGGATTAAAATCAAAAAATGAAAACAGAAAGAGTTTTGTTTTTTTGATAAATAACCCATACTATCAATCTATTGTGTAATGAGAAGGTTTTTTACAGATTCCCTTGATTCACGATCGGGAAGTCGCGGATAGACGGAGAGTTTTTTTGGTGCTGATTCCTTCTTCTTTGTTCACCCTTGACTTATTCCCTCAACATCCATCCGTTAAATCCCGTACACTGCTCGTTTCCGAACTTTAACGTCCCAATTTCTAATTACTAATTCCCCAATGACTCGCTTAGCCACAACAATAGAAGCCATACTTTACCTAAAAGGTCAGCCGGTCTCAATAGCAGAGATTGCCGAGATTGCCAAGTGCGATCGAGCCGAAGTGGAAGACGCCATCATCGAACTCATGTCTGACTCATCCCGCCGCGACAGTGCATTAGAAGTCGTAGAAACCCCCACGGGATACAGCCTGCAACTCCGAGAAGAGTTTGCCAGTTTAATGCAAACTTTAATACCTCCAGAATTAGGTGTTGGAGCTTTGCGAACGCTGGCGGCGATCGCCCTCAAAGGCGGCATCGCTCAGCCAGACTTAGTTAACTTGCGAGGTTCAGGAGCTTACCAACAGGTGCAGGAACTTGTAGAAATGGGTTTCGTCCGCAAACGGCGACCGAGTGAGGGGCGATCGTATTGGTTACAAGTTACCGATAAATTTCATCGGTACTTTCAAGTAGACCAACTGCCAAAACAATTGCAAATTGACTTCCAGGCAAATTTGTACCCAAGCAAAGACGAGTAGTTTAAAGTACAATGTAACAAGCCAGAAATTAAGAATCGCCAAATGGTTTTTCACCCTGACTTTGACAATTCCAATGCGCAACAAACCGCAGTCAATCCACTGCTGAAGTACCTCCAACACCAATCCCCGGAGGTTCTAGCCCACATCGCCAAGTCCGCCAGCCCAGAAATCAGAGAAATTATCTCTCATAACGTTCAAGGACTTGTCGGCGTCTTGCCTTCAGAACATTTTAACGTCGAAATTACCACGAACCGCGAAAACTTAGCAGGTTTGCTAGCTTCAGCGATGATGACAGGCTATTTTCTGAGACAAATGGAGCAGAGGATGCACCTAGAAGAAAATTTAGCAAGCACTAGCTCGATTCAACCAAACTCTCCCAAAGACAAGTAAAAAGATCGAGGGGTTGGGGAAGCCAGAAAGATGAAAGTTGTTCAAAAAAAATAAACAGTCCTGGAGGCACAGGGAATTAAGAAACCGGGTTTTTAACCGGCTATCCCTCGCCCTACACCTAGGGTTTTGGTGAAAATACCGGGTTGCTAGGTCCAGGACTATAAACCATCAGATTCATCTTTCATCCTCCACCGTTTGCAACTAATACCAGTTTCCCAAAATAATGCAACGGTAGGTAAGCTCCAAATCCTTATGCAGTAACTAATCCCCAATTCTTTAATCGAAAATCGATTTTCGAAAATCGAAAATGGTATTACCCACCCGTGGGGCTACCCGATAGGGGAAAAGCACCCGGACGTACTTTAACTATCTGAACTTGACCCAAACGGTTAATTTCCACTTCTAGTTCTTTGCCCACAACAGTGCTTTCCACCCGTTCTTGCACGTCCCCAGGAGTGTTCACCGCAATTCCGTCAACTTTTTGAATGACATCTCCGGCGCGCAAGTCCGCTTTTTGAGCGGGGGAATTTTCCACGACTCGCGTCACGGCTACGCCTCGATCGAGGGTAATTTTATTATTATCGAGCTGTTTATTGAGTTCGGCCTTGGTGGCTGCAGTCAAGCTGACCATTTGAATGCCGAGATAGGGATGTTCGGCTTTACCTTTGGCGAATAACTGATCGGAAACTCGTTTGGCGGTTTCGATCGGAATTGCAAATCCCAAGCCCTGAGCATCCGCGCGGATAGCGGTGTTGATGCCAATTACTTCGCCTTGGTCATTGAGTAGCGGCCCGCCAGAATTGCCGGGGTTGATGGCGGCGTCGGTTTGGATGAAGCGGACTCGCTTGTCGGGGATGCCGACTTGGGAACTCGATCGACCTGTAGCGCTGATAATGCCCACAGTCACGGTATTGTCGAGACCTAAAGGATTGCCGATCGCGATCGCCCACTGTCCCGGTACAATATTGTCCGATCGGCCCAAAGCCACCTGCGGCAGTTCCTTAGCATTAATCTTAACCACAGCGACATCCGTCAGCGGATCGACTCCCTGCACCTTACCCTCAAACTCGCGGCCGTCTTTGAGCGTCACCTTGACAGTATCCGTCCCGGAGACAACGTGAGCATTAGTAACGATGCGGCCGTCAGGAGTGAGAATAAACCCCGAACCCGTACCTCTCTTGACTCGTTCTTCCGGCTGCGGCAAATTCTCCCCAAAAAACCGACGAAACAAAGGATTTTTGAATGCTTCGGGCACTTGATTCGCCACCTTACTCGATGCGTCAATCCGCACTACAGCAGGGCCTACTTTTTCGGCTGCTTCAGCAATAAAATTGGGATTGCTGCGATCGACCGCCCGATTTTCCAGAACTGGAGGAGACGCATAGGGGGGGATTTGCTGGCGCACTACTGGCAAAACCAATCCGGTTTCCAGATTGTTCGAGCCTTGCAGATAGCGATTCCCCAACCATCCCACGCCTCCCCCTATAGACAGCAAAGTCACATAAAGGGTCGTTTGCTTAAAAGATAAACTCATTTAATAACTCCCGCTAAATACCTCATCCCCGCAGACAGGTTCCCAATCAAGCATTTTTGTCTTGGCGACGTGAAGGAAGCGGGGCGGGGCGTACCGCTTCCTCAAGAACATAGCTGTTAACAGGCAGGCGCTGATAGGCATCACAGGCAATTTTTGCCTGATTTTCCAAGAGCGACTAAAACTAATAATTCTCATCCTAACTTGGCTTAGCCTGGGATTTACAGTTTGGGGGGCGGCTAGAGCTTGCAAATATGCACCCCCCCACTCGGTTAGACAATTGTCAATAGTCCGAAATGAATACTTTTTTCTGTACGTAATGATTTTTAAACGCTTATTACCGCTGATTTCTGCACTACTTTGGTCCATCGCGCCCGTTGGGAAAACGGCGGATTATACCGAAGCCGCACCTGCAAATCTTCCCTCAGGTACACCTGTAGAAAACCCCGACCCCGGCCGCGATTGCCCGAGTCCGGCTATGTCTCGGTTGCGCCGCCACACAGCGGCCCAGGGCGAAACAATAGAAAGCATCGCGCGGCAGTACAATGTGAATCCTGCGGCGCTGATCGGCATAAATCCGATGTTGCGGGGAGGTCGAGTATCTGCCGGAAGTGCGATCGTGATTCCTCCATACAGTGGCATCGAGGTAGAAGTGCCTGCGGGCTGGAATTGGCAAAAACTGGCAGAAGCTTACAAAGTGCGCGCAGATTTGCTATTTGAGGCGAATGGGTGCAGGCCTTTGGGACAAACCGTGTTTGTGCCTGCGGTGAATAGGTCGCGAGAGTCTTCTGCAAATCCCGATGCAACGCCATCGGTGCAAGGATTTCCCCTACCCGCTGCAGCGGTTGAAGCTTTGGGTTACGGGCGGCAATTCCATCCTATGCGCCGCGAGTTTTTTTTCCACAGCGGCGTAGATTTTTTGGCGTCGGAGGGTACGCAGGTTTTAGCAACGGGCGAGGGAACTGTCGCCTTTGCCGGGCGGCAGGGAGATTACGGGAATTTAGTGGTCGTAAACCATCATGCGGGGAAGCAAACGCGCTACGCTCATCTGAAAGATATTGCCGTAAAAGTCGGTCAAAAAGTCCAGTTTAAAGAAGTTTTGGGAACAGTCGGGATGACGGGAAAACCGGACATTGCCCAAGTTCATTTGCATTTTGAAGTTCGGTACAATTCGGGTTTAGGCTGGGTTGCTGAAAACCCGCTGCTTTATTTGCAAGCTGCTGTTAAAAAATAGGATTTGCGGTGGAATTACTTCTTCAACCGCAAATCCTATTTTTAGGTATGGCATAATTTAGCAAAAGCCCGTGACGAGATTTGAACTCGTGACTTCCTCCTTACCAAGGAGGTACTCTACCACTGAGTTACACGGGCATAAAAAATTAATAATGTTAAATAAAAGTTTTCAACTTTTTATCTTTTTATTTTTAACTTTTTATTTTTATTTAAATTGTGGTGGGCCGGGCTGGATTTGAACCAGCGTAGGCGTAGCCAGCGGATTTACAGTCCGCCCCCATTAACCGCTCGGGCACCGACCCATTTGTACCCACAGTTATACATCCTAGCAGGTTCTTCTTTTTTTGCAACAATACATCAGAAACTCTAATCCCAAGTTGTGAATGTATAAGTTAAACCTGGGTCGGGCATCGGGAATAGGGCATCGGGAATGGGGAATTGGTAATTGGTAACTCTTGATAACAGTCAACAGTCAACAGTCAACAGTCAACAGTCAACAGACAACTGACTAATTCACTAATTCCCCGGTTTCTTGCAGGGAGTGCAGGCGGCGGTAAATGCCTTGTTGACTCAAGAGTTCGTCGTGGCTGCCAACTTCGACGATTCTACCGCCGTCGAGCACGACGATCGCATCGGCTTCGCGAATTGTACTCAGTCTGTGGGCAATAATTATCGTGGTGCGCGTACCGAGGATATTCTGCATGGCTAGCTGGATCGATCGCTCGCTTTCATAATCCAAACTAGAAGTAGCCTCATCAAAAATTAACACATCCGGCTCCACCAACAGCGCCCTGGCAATCCCCAACCGCTGGCGCTGACCGCCGGACAAGCGCATTCCTCGCTCCCCGACAACGGTATAGTAACCTTGGGGCAACAACCGCACAAAATCGTCTACTTTGGCAATGCGACAAGCATCCTCAACTTGCTCGAAAGTTGCATTTCTGTTTCCGTAAGTCAGATTTTCCAGCAAAGTACCGTTAAAAACGTCTACTTCTTGGTGGACAATCGCTAAACGCTGCCGGTAGCGAGTCACGTCTAAGCTGCGAATGTCTTCTCCGTCGATCAGAATGCGGCCGGAGTTTGGTTCAAAATAGCGAAACAGGAGTTTCACTAAAGTCGATTTCCCGGAACCCGATCGCCCGACTAATGCTACAGTTTGACGGGGATGAATCAATAAATTCACATCCTGCAACACCGGTTTTTGACTGTCGTACCCGAATGTCAAACCGCTGATCTCAACTTTGCCGGTAAATTTATAAGGTGGCTGTGCCGCGCGAGCATTTTCTGCTAAATTGACCGCATCAACACCGTCTGGCGTTTGCATAAACTCGTGGAAGCGGATCATGGAAGAATAGCGCCGCGCCAATAATTCGGCGATAATGCTAATCGGACGCAGTTGGGAATACGCCATGCTTGCTAACGTGTAGACGGTAACAAAATATCCGAGGGATATTTGGCCTCCTACGGTTGCTGCTAGGCTAAAACCGAGAACAGAAAACAAACACAACTCGACGATTGTCTGCTGGTATGTCCCCATGATGACGTAGGCTTTGTGAATGCGGTGGATCACGACTTTTAATTCGCGATCGAGTCTGGTTGTTTGCCTTTTTAGTTCATGGCTTTCAGTCGCAAAAGCTTTGACTGTTTTGATGTTGGTGATAATTTCCGAGTTGCGACTTTCGGTATCTTCGATGTATTCATCTAGAATTTCTTCTCGCGCAGTCACCCCTCGCAGGCTTTTGAGGGTGAAACTGAGGATAAATAGGAATGAAACCAAAATTATTAAGCCAATCCGCCACTCAATTAACCAGATAACGGCAAAAATGCCGATTAAGCGCACGACTTCGGGGATGAATTCGCCGGCAATTTCTGGATATGTCCAAGTATGGTTGGCGATACCTTTGGCTATGCGGCTGGCAATCCGTCCGGCGTTGTTTTCGTCGTAGAATTCTAGGGGTAAGGTGAGGATTTTCCCGATCGCACCTCTCATTCGATCGCGCCTCGCCCTCAATGGTATCGCCCAGTGGAACCAATTTCCTATCCAAGGTTGGATCGGTGCTTTGGCTACTGTTACCAGAAAAATTATGCCCAGCAAGACGGATAGCGATAATATTTTGTTGGGTGAGTGCTCGGTAAAAGAGGCGATCGCTGCTATCAGTTTTTGGGTTGTGGTATCTGTAGGTTGACCCGACAATACGTTTAATATTTGACCGATCGCGTAGGGAACAAGCAAATCGGCTAGTGCCAAAACACTGGATGCCGCTATGCTGTAAACTGATATTTTCCAGTAGCGGTTGTAGTATTTGAAGATGTCCTGAAAGCTGGCCATAAATTTTTGTTGAGATACAACCCTTGCAAACACTTGCATTTAACACTGCGCTCTCGACGCGCCCTGTAAACAATTGTACTACAAAAGTAGTTGCTCGGGGAGTCATCTGGGATAGTGCTAGCGACTCGCCCGATCGGATGATTTATGGCAATCATGCGCTCGTGAGCGCTCGCTCCGCAGTCCTGAGCAATAAACTCAAGACTAAGGGCAAAAAAATGCAGAAGACAGAATTTTTCGGGAATTCTGCCTTCTGAGCAATACCTTCTAGCTTTTAGGTTCGAGCAGTCTGTTAACTTAAGGCGTAGGCTGATTGTAGCGCCCACCAGATCAAGAAACTGATTCCCGAGGCAATGACGATCGCCGAAATGGCGATCGCTATAGGACTGTCAGCTCCCTTGAACTTCATGATTCCGCGATTTAAATCTGACATGACAGTGTTCTCTCACAATTCCAGCTTGATTGTAGCTTTGCCGTCGCCGGATGGCAGTCCCTCTTCACGGCAATTACTGATTTGGTTAATAATCTCGCTGCTGCAATTTCAGGTGGGGAGTGCCTTTGGGGGTTTTTATGGGGTTTGTGAAAAAAACTTACTAAAAAGACTTGACAGATTCTCGGAATTAAGACAATATTGTTAATACCGCAGGAAATGCGGGTGTAGCTCAGTGGTAGAGCGTCACCTTGCCAAGGTGAATGTCGCGCGTTCGAATCGCGTCACCCGCTTTAGAAAAGCAAAAAAAGCTCAAGAAAACCGGTCAAGAAAACCGGAAAGTACAGCAAGAAAGTTTTCGGTATACTTCTAAGGATGGTTGAAAATACTTAAGTTAGTGGTAAAGTGGAGTAGAAAACTTGCAAGTCAAAATTGCCACTTGGGCGCTCGCTCGGAACAGGCAGTTGAAATCCTCGATCGGGCAGAATTGACAAGTTTGATTAAGTGCATATTAACGCTTATTTTTGCAAAAACGCTTTTTTTATCCGATCGCTCGTGCCCTCTCAAAAACCTCCAAAGATTGACTTAAACGATGAGTACCCCTGTCCTTGCCGGCGGCGGGGTCGTCTCGTGCCCATAACGTTGACAGAAGCCTTTGGCTGCAACCGCTGTCAGCAAATATTTGTATTGGAGGAAAGCGGACACGTCATCGAGCAACTATCAACAAACTATCCTTACAAGCAGGCTTGGCGGTGGACGGGCCACCAATGGAGCAGAGCGCATCCGGGTTTGAAGGCCCATTACTTGCCACTGGCTTTGGGTATGATATTGGTGCCGCTAGTGATTTGGTTGCCCTTGGCGCTGCACTCGCCGGGCCCGAATATTATTCTGTGGGCAATGGTCGCCGTGCTGCTAGCAATGCTGCCGGCGCTGATGGTATGGCTGGCTTACAGGCGTTAGCTAGATGATAATAGAGGATTTTAGCCATTCATCAGATGCGGCAAATGTCGCCCGCCGGGCTTATCAAGCTTCTTTGGATCTGGCCGCGGCAAAGAGTACGGATCGCGCTGCGGCTTTGCAGGCGATGGCGGGTTCGCTGAAACGTCGGCAAAATGAAATTTTAGAAGCAAATACTCTGGATCTAGAAGCGAGTAGGGACATGGCGATTCCCGACTTGATTGTGGAGTGGCTGAAGCTGACGCCGGAACGGATCAAGACAACTGTGCAAATTCTGGAACGGTTGGGGGAAATGCCAGATCCGATCGGCAGGGTGATCAATGCTTCTTATCAGGTCGATCGGTGTCAGGTTTACTGTCAGTCGCTGCCACTGGGGGCGATCGCTCTAATTTACGAGGCGTTTCCGGAGTTGGGGGCGATCGCAGCCGGTTTGTGTCTCAAAAGCGCTAACAGTTTGATTCTCAAAGGTGGCAGCGAAAGCTGGCAAACTAATGCTGTAATTGGAGAAGCTTTGGTGTCGGCGATCGATGAGGTCGGTTTGCCGTCAGGATGTTTGCAGGTACTGCCGCCGGATCGGGGCGCTGCGATCCGAGAATTGGTCACTCAAGACCAATATCTCAATTTAATTATTCCCTACGGCAGGCCGAGTTTGGTGCAGCAGGTTGTAAGGTTGTGCACAGCACCCGTGTTGAGGTCGGCAATGGGCAATTGTTACCTCTATTGGTCGCCGACTGGCAGTTTGGAGATGGCAAGGTGGATGATTTTGGACAGCCATCAAAGCGTGCCCGATCCTGTTAACGCGATCGAGAAAGTGATCATCGATCGCAACCAAAAGCCTTCTTCTTTAGTGAGGCTGTGGAACTCTTTAAAAGAAAAAGGCTTTCAAATTAGCGCAGATGCGGATCTCGTCGCAGATTTCCCAGACTTGAAGCTGGCGGAACCATACGAGTGGACTCAACCTTATTTAAACAAAACCATAGCCTTTAAAGTTGTCGATAGCTTAGAGATTGCGATCGGCTGGATCAACCGCTACAGCAGCGGCCACGCTGACTGCATCGCCACTGAATCTTACTTAGAAAGCCGCCAATTTGCTCTGGATGTTAACAGCGCCTCAACTTTTATTAATGCCTCGCCTCGGTTTTGGCGTTATCAAAATCGGGGAGATGCGATATTTTTGGGAATGTCCAACCAAAAAGGTTATCGTCGGGGATTGATCGGGTTAGATACCCTGACGACAATTAAAGAAATAGTTCAAGGTAACGGACTATTTTAGTGAGTTAGGCCTTGCGGTTTGGCTTTTGAATTGAATTTAAGTATATGGAACCTTCGTGGGAAATTAAAACCGCGGCTGTATCGGTCAATTGCATGACTTACGCAGAAAGAGTCAGAAACCGGGTTTTTCAACCACAATATCGGGTTAAAGCCGTCAATATCTTTAAAAACCCGGTTTCTTTGTTCGCAGTGCGTAAATCATACAATTGAAGACGATGATTTAATATTAATATCAACTCCGGTAGCATCGGAATTAATATTACTCACAGTCAGGACACGGCACTGCCGTGTCCCTACCCCCATTAATTGTAGGGACTAAGGCACTCGCGGTGTCCTCTATATCATTCCGATGCTACCGGAAACAATATAACTTCCTTCTACAGGCAGATTTAAACATTTTTTTAAACAGCTAAACTAAAAAAATAAATGCAGAACATACATAAATATGATACATTTTAGCGTAGTAATTTAAGCGGGAAATCCTGTCATACCAGGTACACAGCAATCACATAATCCTGTCATTGCAGGCACACAGCAATTACATAATCCAGTCAGATCGTGTCTGTCTAAATACTTGTCGGCAGCGCCGCGTTTGCAACAGCAGATAAAAGCAGTCTCAAATCCCTGCGATTACTTGACTTAAATGCGTTGTGTTCTCTTCGGACATATCAGAAATTTCCCCGACATGATATAAAATGCGGACTTACGCATCAAGACATTAATAACTGGGTTTTTAAAATTCGGCGGGCTATGACGAAGTATTTTCGTAAAAAAACTCGGTTTTTGGCTACCCGTGCGTAATTCCTAAAAATGTCGGGTTCCCAGTTGTAAATATCTTCAACAAATATTTTTATAATCTTAAACAACCTCCAAAGCGCTATAATTAATATAGGGAAAATAATCTGACTGACAGTAGGGTGTTATTAGAAAAAAATGAATTCAGCAAAAATGCTCATTTCTTTAGACGAGACTGGAGAGGGGGAAACGCTAACTCATCAATCGGTATATGTTAAAAAATTGCGTCCGCTTCTGCCCTCAGATGCCTTTGAACCCGATCCTAGCAAGTTAGCAATACTGTTAATCAATATAGGAATTTTATTGCTGGGATGGGGAATTGCCGATAATCTCGATCGCTGGCCTGTGTATCTTTTATGGCTTTACTTACCTTTAGCCGCGATTATGGGCAATAGTATCATAGTTTTGCTATTTAGCTCCCACGACCTCATGCACGGCAGCGTGCAGAAAAAGTCTCCCCTGACTTATCCGATCGCCTTTTTAGGGCTAAGTATGCTATTGATGCCACCTACTCAGTGGAAATCTCTGCACAACCTTGTACATCACAATAACACCAATTCCTTAGCCGATCCCGATCGCAATTACCTGTACCAGCAGACCGATACTTGGGGAAAATGGATTCAAAATCTATTTGTACCCTCGGTGGAAGTCAATCCGCTGTGGTTAATTGTAGGAATGGCGGGCTCGTGGGCAGTACATAATTTTCGCAACCTGTCCTCGGTACTGTTATTTAATGATAAATCCGTAGATTACGTACCGGCTGCCTTTACAGTTAGTCCTAAAGATAGATTGAAGATCGCCCTGGAATGTCTGGGAATCTTAGGAATTCATCTGGGCGTCTTATTCTACCTAGAATTTAACCCGATTAAAGTTGCTCTTGCCTACATTTTGCCGATCGCAATTGGTCATGCAGGAGCAATGTTTTACATCTATACCAACCACATGGGTTGCCGGATGACTAGCATTAATGACCCGCTGATCAATAGTGCTTCGCTGCGGGTTCCTAAAATAATTGACCTGCTGCACTTTAATTTCTCTCACCACACAGAGCATCATATTTTCCCCAGCATCAACTCAAACTATTACCCAAGGGTGCAAGAGTTGTTGCAAATTCACTATCCCGATCGGATGAATTTAATCGATGCTGGCCAAGCTTGGCGGTTACTGATGGAAACCCCACGACATTATCAAGATCAAGTCACCTTCACTGATTCCTCTGGTACAATGGCAGTGAATTGCTCGATTGTTGAAGAATTCAAAAACGGCTAATACATAGTAAGGTGCGCAGTGCGCACCTTACGGTGAAATTTTGTGCTGAACTTTTAATTCTAGATACTGATGCTATTGAGCACCAACGAAGGCTTGAGAGAAAAGTAAGGGATTACTCGTTTTTGATTGTTGGCATCAATGTTTTGTTCTGCCATATTCAAATTTTGCTGGAACTCTCTGGCTAAAAGTTCGATCTGCGTTCCCTCAAAAACTTCCTCGAAGCTCATGCGGTAGAGTTCTCGGAAAGATTTATCGTAATAACCCAAACGGTCATATCGATAAGCGGATATAATAAACAGAATTTGCAGTTGGTCAGCGGCTCGTTTATGTGGAGGAAGCAACCGTAAAATGTCCTTTTCCGTAATCACTTCTAGATTACCCGACTCCGTAATTCTAGGAATATCTCGGTAGGCTGCCAAGGGCATATTGGCGGCAAAACTCATGTAGTCATACTGGGGAAAATTGACTGCTGAATGCTGGGGGCCGCACGTAAAAATTACAGTTGTGACAATTTCAATTAATTGTTCAACTGTGTCGATGTGGTCTGGCATTCCTTTGACTTTACCGCCATTATCAGACGCTAGTTCTTTTGCCCAGGTTTGCAGTTCCACATCTTGTGCGATCTCTTCTTTCGTCGGGTAAAAGAATTTGAGATAGCCCGAGACAAAGGTTTGAATCGCATTCCACAGCAGCAATCCATCATCTCGGTAAGGGTAGTGAGGAAGTTGATTTGGGTCATCCATTCCCCGATTTTTCAGTTCAGTCGGAAAGGCAAATTGATCGAGACTCCAGGTACTGTACGCCTCTTTAGCCAGTTCCATGCTCTCTAACAAGGTACCGCCTAGCAATTCATCGACGGGCCCGCCGGGATTGATCAATCGAGTACGTGCCAGCTCGTTGTTGGTTAACATAAAGCGAAAGTGCGGTTTCAGCAGTAGGCTAAGGGGATGATTTTTAGCCAACTGTCGGGCGGTGACGATCGCAATTGGTTCCATCACCAGATGAGTTCGAGCTAAATGCGTGCTCATTTCGTGGTGATTAGCATCTGCCACTTGTACGCAGAGTTTCGCAAACAGCCAATCGATAGGAGGATCTAATGGGGTATAGACATGGCTATCTGGATTCGGATCTAGTTGAATGGCCATAGGTGTCATTTCACCCCGATCGCGGACTCCCGTCCACCGCCAAGCGAAAAAAGCCCGGGGTTTTGGCAAGAATTTTCTGCCTTTTTCATAGGTTCCGCCTCCAACGCGAGCAGGCGCGCGATAGTGTTCGTCAGTACCTGTGTAATCGGCAATGTAAATGTTGTTATCCTGCAACTCTTGGCGCCGATCGACTAATGGGTGCAAAGTCGGAAGGTTCAGCAGTGTTTGTGCCCGAGGATCCCTCGCATCTAACAGGCGAAGCATCATCGGATTTGCTCCAGACAGGCGTTGTTCTGCAAAAGAGCGATCGGTTTGGTAAATTCTGGCAACGGCCGGTAGCCGCAGCACAGTAAAGAAGTCTTCATAGTCTTGGAGATCGTCAAGAGGATCGAGAAAAGATCTCGCATCGGAGGCCAACATATTTGCTGGAAGTTCCGATGTTGCTAATATCCGTTCTCCAATATACCTGCTCGAAAAGTTCTCCCCTGCAGGCACATCCTTCAATAATGCCAAAGGTGATAAACTCCCATAGTCAAACTGATAAGCTGTTTGCTGGCGATTCAAGTAATCTTTGCGCTCGTCTTGGTTCGGGTCGTTTTGAGGAAGAGAAGGTCTCACATTGTCTACCATTGTATAAATCTACCTTTTTTTTGTAGTAAAAGCTCGGAGATAGTCATTAGCGATCGACGATGGGATTTAAAAAGTATTGTGCGGCTAGAATCAGGCTTGACATAGAAATTCTTCGCCGCTCGATCGTCCTATTCCGGATTTTTTTGAACTCCGAAAAACTCCTCAAAAGAAGGCAACACTTGTCTATAGCCCTAAATCGACATAGAACTGTTTCATGCTCCAGATAAGTAGCTCGCACTTGATAACCCCGACTTATTTAAGAAGTCGAGGTTCCGGGTGTTCGGTTTTTTGAGCTTTTTGAGCTTGGCCTACTGATTAGCGGTTAGGCACGAACCATTAAATATTGACCGTTGCCGTTATATTCACCATCACAACTTGCGAAATTAGCCACAAACCACATCAAGTAAAACCGCCAGATGCGGCGAAATTTGGCATAGTCGATGCCGTAGTCTAAATCTTTGACTATTGCCTGAGAATCATCAAAGTTTTTCAGCCAGTTAGCAAAGGTTGTAGAGTAATTATATCCGTTGAGATACCATTCTTTTATGGTCCTGAGGTCTTTGTTGTGGCTGGAACATCGTATTTCCAGTAACGGCCGTGAGGGAAAATGTATTTGTGGGTGAAAACGCTGGATATATTGTTGGGAGTGCGAACTGTGATGATGTGAATGAAAACTTTGCCGTTATCCTTCAGGAAAGAGGCAAGCTTTTGGAAAGCTTGCGTTAAATTACCTACATGACAAAAAACGCCTATCGAGAGAATTTTGTCAAATTTTGTGTCAAAGTGGGCGTCGTTCAAATCGCCTTCATATAGGGTAAATCGACCGGAACTGAGGTAGCTTTCGGGGTCTTGCATCTTCTTACGCATATACTCGCATTGGTTGTGGCTCAAGTTAATCCCCGTAAAGGTGACATTGGGAAATTTGGCAAGAATGTAATTGGGGACGCAACCCCAACCGCAGCCAAAGTCTAAAATTCGATCGCCATCCTGAATGTCTAGCTTCTCAATCACATCATCAATCATCTGCATTTGCGATTGTTCAAGGTTTGCCGCTCCTTTTTCCCACAACCCCATGCTGTATTTAGGATAAATGAGTTTGCCGTCGCCTAACATCCGATTCAGCATTGCTTGAGGTAAGTCGTACTGAATTTTCATTAAATCCCGGGGCCCTTCGGCGGTACGATCTGTTTCTGTCAGTACCCATTCGTAGGGTGCAAGCAGGGAGGGAAAATGCTTAAAAAACACGGGCATACAGGTATCAAAAAGCGATCGCAATACTGAATCCGGTACTTCTAAGCCGTTGATGTAAGACTCTGCTACTGCCATTTGCAGCGTGTTAACTGCACTGACGGCGAGGCGGGTTGCTCCGTAGGCGATCGGACTTTTGGTATGCACATCTCCCACGATGGGAATGTGCTTTTCGATGCTTTGTAGGACGGTTGATGAACTCATGTTTATAGTCGTTTTAAAGATGCTGCTATTATCTCATTAAAATTGGCTTGTTTGAGGACCAAAAAGCTGAAACTATTGCCAAGTAAGGTTTGCACAGCAAAACTCCGCAAAATCATATCAAAAACCAGTAAGCTGTTCATCATTTAAATTTTCGAGGCTATCTAAGCAAGTATAGGGTTTCCACCTCTGAAACACGCATTTTAAATGCACAACAGCTTACACGCGAGAACTCCTATTCTCCAGCATCGTAGATTTAATGAGCCTGGTAGTATGTGGCATCTATTTTTCTGTGAATGCTGCATACCTAGCCAAAGCCTCATCCCTCAATGTTAGTCGAACTGCTGTCTATGGCAAACTTAATGGCATTTACCTGGTGTTAGTGCTGCGGTGTTACGAGAAACTCCCACATCTATGACTACTTTGATGCAGCTTGTGGGAGGTTGTCCACCAAAGTTACTCGCTTCTTAGGAATGAGAATTAAATAACTTCCACTCTTGAAAGTGGGATGGGCGTCCCGCCCGTCCTTTTTGGACAGGCGGGACGCCCATCCCACAATAACAATTAAAATTGTAAGTTATTTAATTCGCGATCCTTATCAACGAGCGAATCATTGATGGTAACTGTGAAAGCTGCAACAGATTATCGTCTAGAAACCCTCAAACCCTATGCTTCGATTGCTTTACCGGGACAGTATGCCGGTGGTACTAGACCCCGAATTACCCATGGCTATTGATGTGTTTCCCTGTGAAGATGGTCATGCTCAGGAATCTTCTTTATGTGAGGCGGTGTTCCAGACTGTCAAAGCTGATGAATTATGGATTGCCGATCGCAATATGTGTACCCAAGGGTTTCTCTTTGGTATATCTACAGCCTCTTCTGACTTTTTGATTCGAGAAGATAAAACTATGCCACCGCAAGCAATCAGTGAATTGCAATTCCCAGGTGATGTAGAAATAGGAGCTATTGAGTGAACAAACAGTTGCTCTGTCTTATGGGGTAACTGTTTGAAAGTTCGACGGGTGGTAGTGCGGTTGAAAACAGCTACTGGTGAGGCCGAGCGAGAGATTGCCCTACTCACAAGTCTATCTCAAACTGTTGCCCGTCCTGAATATGTAGCTCTGTTGTATCGGGTAGGTTGGAGTGTTGAGACTTGGTTTCCCACCGTAACTAAGAACTTTGAGGGTGAATTTTTTTCCTTGGGTTATCCCAAAGCTGAAAAATTTTATTTTTTGCCATAAAAAGGTTTCTTACAATATTTTAGTGGTTGTCCGAAGGGCTTTGGGCAGTGTACACGGTGTCGGTAAAATAGAGTCCCATCTATCGGAATTCTAAGAAAGTTGATGAAATTCAAGGAACTTATGGAAGAATGACGATCGCCTGTGACTCTGATATAGGGCAGCATTTTCAGGCTTGGTCACTGTCTCAAGAGCCCGATTTTCTGTTGGAAGCAGGCTGCACCAGTGAATTTGAAGTCTTTCCTCAAGCAGCCACGTTCGCCTAAGAAGAAAAAACCACCGGGGAATTGTAGACTTGCACCACCGTCATCTTTCTACAGCCAGACTTCGCTAGACTAGGCTCGGCATTTATCAAGACGCGGGCTGGCTATGCACACCGCACCTTACCACGTTAGACTAGCGTGTCAAACAACTTTTTGCGCAAGTCCTGTCGGATAATGGAAGACAGTTTCCGAGTTGAGTAAAATATACACAGAGACCGACCAGCGAATTCAGATGAACAGCAAACCAGAAAAAAGCACTTTATTGCACAATCCACCCATAACCGTAGCAGCATCAAAAATGTTTACCTACTCAAGGCGGTTGGCCAACGCGTGGAAACCACATTATGGAAATTAACTTGCCGGAATCTCAATTAAAAAGACCCGACTTAGAAATCAGCATCCGGCAATAATTAACGCGGACAGTTCCCAACAGCAGTAGCAATATTTATCGGAAAATATACAGAAAATTGGCAGCCCCGATGCAAATTGATGGAGAATACATAGCGGTTCGCGGAAAGATGAGGTATTCACCAATTAATTAACAATTCCCCAATCCCCCAATCTAAAATATAAAATCTAAAATCTAAAATCTCAACTTGTACCTCATTTATTTGAGAAAGGCTATATTTTAGATTGCCGGTACGAAACAGCGGGCAATATAGCCCACATCATGACAGGCGTAGTCCCCAGACTGTTAGCAGCGCAAAAAATTTGCGATAGAGTAACGCTGCTTTTGTGCTCGAACGGCAACCACATGGCGAAAAACGTCTACAAACTGCTGGGCTTATCCATACTTTGCAGGGACAAAGACATTAACGGCAAGCTGGTCCTCGCAGACGACCAATCTCAGGGCGCTTACGAAGCGTGTTACAATGCTTTATAGGGGGAGTTAACTTTTGAGGGATTTAACCCGTAGACTCCTGAAAAAGTCTTTATCTCTCGAAAAGACACCAGAAGTTTAATCAACCAAAGTGAAGTAGAACAGACTTTGCAAGCATATGGATTTAAGAAATATTACTTTGAAGACATACCGATTAGCGAACAGTTGTCGGTAGCAAGAAATGCTAAAGTTATTTTGGAATGCACGGTGCAGCGCTGTCGAGCTTTGTATTCAACAGCAACAAAGTGAAGCCGAGCGAATTATTTCACCCCGGTTACGTAATGGATATGTATCGCAACATGGCAAACGCTGTGGGCGGAATTTGGTGCGGTATTAGCGGTCAAATTACAGAAGATGTAATTGGCAAACTGGAGTTCAAGCAAGAAGCAAGAGCTTTTGCAGGGAGTCGCACCCAAATCGATATAAACTCTCTGTGAATGGCACTAGAATATTTGGGTGAATAGAAAATCAAATAAGTAAAAAAATAGGGCAATAACTTATGGTAGCGCCGCCGCAACTGACAGAAACGGCAACTCAAATAGAAACGCCAGAATTGGGACTGTGGCAACAAATAAAAGAAGACTGGAACGCTCACGGACGCGACTGGACAAAACCGGGATTTCGGGCCGTAGCAGTTCAAAGGTTCGGCGTCTGGAGGATGCAGGTAGAACCAAAACTGCTGCGGGCTCCGTTGAGCATTCTGTACAGATCGCTCTACCGAAAAGTCCGCAATACCTACGGCATAGATTTGCCGTACACTGTGAAGCTCGGCCGCCGGGTGGTGATTGAACATCAGAGCGCTATTATCATCCACGGAAACTGTACGATCGGTGACGACTGCATTATCCGCCAAGGCGTAACCCTGGGAAACCGCTATTTGGACAAACCGCTAGAATCGCCTCAATTGGGCGATCGGGTCAACGTCGGCGCTGGTGCAAAAATCCTCGGAAAAGTAAACCTGGGAGACGACGTAAATATCGGAGCAAACGCCGTAGTTTTATCAGACATTCCTGCTGGTCAAACTGCCGTTGGCATTCCGGCGAAGATGATTGCAGCAAAAAAAAATCAACACCAGAATACTTACATTATTTAGATAGTATTGATTATGTCTCAATTGCACAAAGTGGGATTAGTCGCGATCGGGCGGAATGAGGGCATGAGGCTCGGAGCGTGCTTGCGGTCAGCGCTCAGCCAAGTAGCTCTCGTGGTTTATGTCGATTCCGGCTCAACAGACGGCAGCTTAGAATTAGCTCGATCGATCGGAGCCGATACAGTAGAACTCGACCTATCTACACCTTTTACCGCAGCCCGCGGCAGAAATGAAGGCTTTGCCCGCTTGCGGCAATTAGCTCCCGATATCGAATTTGTTCAATTTGTAGATGGCGACTGCGAAATAGTTGACGGCTGGCTCCAGAGAGCCCAGCAAGAACTCGCAGCCAAACCAGAATTAGCTGTAGTGTGCGGACGCCGCCGCGAGCAGTACCCCGAAGCCACAGCATACAACCGACTGTGCGACATCGAGTGGGACACGCCTGTCGGCGAAGCCAAAGCCTGCGGCGGCGACTCCATGATGCGGGTCTCGGCCTTCGAGCAAGTCGGTGGCTTCAACCCCGCACTGATAGCCGGCGAAGAACCGGAACTCTGCGTGCGGCTGCGTCAAAAAGGCTGGAAAATCGAGCGCTTAGATGCAGAAATGACCCTGCACGACGCCCAAATGACACGTTTTGAGCAGTGGGCGAAGCGCTCTCAAAGAGCAGGTTACGCCTACGCCGAGGGTTTCTGGATGCACGGGAACACCCCCGAACGCCATTGGAGGAAAGAAACCGTCAGCATCTGGTTCTGGGGATTCGTTGTGCCAGTCCTAGCATTCGGTACAGCCTGGTTCACCCACGGGTGGAGCCTGTGGTTGCTCGCCGGCTACCCGCTACTTACTTACCGAATTTACCGCCGGATGAAGCTGCAGGGGAACTTGCCAGCCCAGGATGCTGCGCTTTATGCTCTATTTTGCGTGCTGGCGAGATTTACTCTATTGCAGGGTCAGATTCTGTTTCACCAACGCCGATTGCTGGGACAGGGCAGCAATTTGATTGAATACAAGACAGCTAACCAGATTAAAATAATTAATTAGAATTGCTGAATCTTGGACGCACAAACTCTATCTGTAGGATGCAATGCGCACCTCACCCCTACAGATAGTGTGAAAAATTATCGCGCCGCCTACGCCTAAGTCATATCGGTCTTAAATGCAGCGTGTTTGCTGTTTTTGAGAAGGTAGGAACGACTAAAAGTAACTTACATCCCAAGTTGAATGTACAGTTGTCTGACTTGAAAAACACTAAAAACTAATTTCCTGATTACAAACTTATGGGGTTTGCAAGTTTTACAAAATGTAGTAAATTCTGTAGAAAATTCCTTCTCAAATTTGACGATTTTCGAGAAAAATGGCAATCGTAAAGCCAAGCCTAAATTCCCGGCTTGACCTTACTACAAATCTCTTACTTATCCTCAACTAGATAATTTGAATAGTATCAAAGATGAGCCTTCATAGGATGTGTATTGACTAGCCCGAAAGTAGGTCAAGTGCCAATGGTATTCCATAGACCAATACCGAAAGGATTCAACGTTATGACTGGAACGGTTATCCCAGAAGCAGAGGTCGGGTATATTTTCCTAACGCTCGAAGCTCAAACGGTTCCAGTAACGGTTGCAGAAATTCAACCGACAGCAGAAAACAGTATTGGTATAGACTTAGGAATTACCAACTACGCCTACCTATCCAAGGGAGAACAAGTCGAAAACGCGAGATGCTTAAGGGAGTATGCTCAGAAGTTGGCAAGACGACCGTCGAAGCTAGCTAGCAGGGTTAAAGGTTCTAAGCCCTGGAAAATCCTCAAAGGCAAGATTTCTAAGCTCGCTCAATTTGTAGCTAGAGCGAGACTTGATTCGCAATTCAAAACACCACATAAGTTATTTGATAAGTGTGATGTTTGGGTTGTAGAGGATTTGAGTCTTAAGAATAGGAGTAAACGCGTCCCAGCCAAGACTGATATTGAAGATGGCACTTTGGTTGACTTGCCAAATGGTCAGGGGGCTAAGAGCGGTTTGAATAAATCAATACTTGATGCGGCTCACGGTCAATTTACTACGGTACTCAAATATGTCGCTGGGAAATGAGGTAAAAGCGTTGTATTGCTTGACCCCAAGGGAAATTCTTAACCGGGTGGGAATTGTCTCAAGAAAGTGCCTAAAGAATGGTCAGATTGATGGCATTATTGTCAGTGTGGGGAGTTTTTGGAGCGAGAGGAAAATTTAGCCAAACTTATCAAAATAATTGGCTAGAATTACGAAAAGGGCGGTGCTTCTACGTCACTCAAAAAAGCTCTGGCATCGAGGGAGTAATCAGCCTGGGGTCTAACGGTACGAGTTGACCGTCAGGTTTGTTCACGCAATCAGGGGATGCAGAAAAGATGCCGAGAAACCGGGTTTGCATACAGGTTCGCTGCAATAACAGATATCCGCGAGATTCCTCGCTAATTAGCTAGACGCGCCACATATGTCACAGATTCACTATCTGCCGGACGATCGCACGATCGAGATAGACGACGACGATATAATTCTCGAAGCTTCGCTGCGTGCAGGCATTCCCCACACCCACATCTGCGGCGGTAGTGCCCGGTGTTCGACTTGTCGCGTATTAGTTGTCGAAGGTTTAGAATTTTGCTCTCCCCGCACTTCGCCGGAAGAGGAGCTCGCCAAAAAATTGCGCCTAGAGCCGGAAATTAGGCTAGCCTGTCAGACGCAGGTTGCGGGCGGCAAGGTGATTTTGCGCCGGCTGGCAATCGATTCTGAAGACTTGGAATCATTTACCGACGAAATGGCCGGAAAGTTGATTTCTAATCCGGTGGGTCAAGAGAAGAAAATTGCAATTTTGTTTGCCGATATTCGAGGCTTTACTGCATTTTCAGAATCGCTGTTGCCCTACGATGTAATTTATGTTTTAAATCGCTATTTCCAAAAAATGGGTTATGTAATCAACCGCAACGGCGGGATGATTAATAATTATATGGGGGATGGTTTTATGGCGCTGTTTGGGTTGGAAAATTCAGACAAGGCGGCCCAACAAGCGGTGAGGGCTGGGGTGGAGATGCTGGAGGAACTAGACAAACTCAATCCCTATTTTGAGACTTTATACCGCCACCGATTGCGGATTGGGATTGGCATTCACTGCGGCTGGGTGGTTGTGGGGAAGTTGGGCGCGTCGAAGAGTCAGACAGTGACGGCGATCGGGGATGCGGTGAATTTGGCGAGCCGGATTGAAGCGGCGAACAAGCAAGTAGGAACAAGTTTTTTGATTTCCGAGGACACTTATCAGGAAGTTAAGGATTTGGCGATCGTCAATCGGTGCGTATCCGTGCCAATTCCGGGGAAAAGTGGCGAATATCCGCTGTATGAAGTAGTCGGGATGCCGCCGCTGCCCGTGGAAATCGAAGAAGTTTCTGAGATAAGGGAAGGTTCTATTTGGCAAAGTTTTGTCAATAAATTGTTGGCTTTGTATGCTGCGGCGTACAATTGGATTAGGAAAATTTGGATTCAAATTAGGAAACTCTAGATCGAAGTTTTTTAGTTTTGTTATTCCCTGGATCAGATGAATATTCCTCAGTCAATAGTTCGCATTTTTCTCATGCTCCCCAACGGTCAGATTGGGGCCCAACTGCGAGATAATATTCCCGGTATTGCCAGTCAAGGAATGCTTTCTACTTTTGGTGGTGGCGTGGACATTGGAGAAAGTCCACAGCAGGCAGCCCTGCGAGAAATTGAGGAAGAAACTTGCCTCACAACCAATTATTACAAAATGGAGTTTATCACAACTTTTACTCACCAAAAAACCCAAAAAGATAGAAAAATTTTACAAAAAAACCACCTTTTTTTGGCCAGAGTGAGCGATTGCGATAAAATAGAAATCAAAGAAGGTGTGGGTTTGGTAGTTTTGAGAAAAGATGTAGATTTTGAAAAAGTCAACGCCGGGGAAGGTACTCAAATCGCTTGGAAATTGTTGCAGGAATATTTATAGCATTTTTTAGGTAAGTGAGGTGCATAGCTTTCGATAGAGGACACGGCGCCGTGCCGTTTCCCTAAAGCGATCGATCGCTTGACGGGTGTACTTCATCAACGTGAAATCTGCTGTAAAATAAAAACTCCCACACTACCTTTTCCCCGCGATGAGACTGCAATTTTAATAGAGAACTTTTTTACGATGCTGTCAAATACGAATTCAGAGTACGAAGCATTACTGCAACGAGCGATCGCGATCGCAGCAAAAGCTCATGAGGGGCAAGTAGATAAGGCAGGCAATCCCTATCTCGATCATCCGCTGGCTGTGATGGAAAATGTAAATTCTCTAGAGGAGAAAATCGTAGCGGTTCTACACGATGCGGTCGAAGATTCTGAACTTACACTGGAGCAACTTAGAAGCGAAGGTTTTCCTGAAGTTCTAGTCTCGGCGATTGCAGCGATTACCAAAATAGAAGGAGAAGCTTATGCAACTTATTTAGAGCGTGTGATTGCCAACCCGATCGCATTGCAAGTCAAAATCGCTGATGTTACTCATAACCTCGATCTTCGTCGCATCGCCAATCCGACAGAGGCAGATTTTCAACGCATTGCCAAATACAAAAAAGTCCTCAGTCAGTTGCGTGCCGCCCTAAAATAATTATTAACCGCAGATATCCGCGTTAATCCGCGTGCATCTGCGGTTAAAAAATTCCCCAATCCTAAGCCATCACCATCCCCCCATCCACATTAAAGACCTGCCCGGTTATATAAGCAGCCGCCGCATCTGCCGCCAAAAACTTCACCATCCCGGCAACTTCCTCAACTTCCCCATATCTCCCCAGGGGAATATACTTCAAAATCTCATCAGACTTGACATCCTTAGTCATATCTGTAGTGATAAAACCCGGTGCAACTGCATTCACAGTAATCCCGCGACTCGCCAACTCTTTCGCCACAGTTTTAGTAAACCCAATTACCCCAGCCTTCGCCGCACTGTAATTAGCTTGTCCCGGATTGCCCATTTGCCCAGCAACCGAAGCAATATTAATAATTCGGCCGCTTCGCTGTTTCAGCATGATTTTACTGGCAGCTTTCGCACACAAAAACACGCCGGTTAGATTCAAATCAATTACCGCTTGCCAATCTTCCAACTTCATCCGCAGCAGCAAAGTATCGCGAGTAATGCCTGCATTGTTCACCAAAATGTCAATCCGTCCCCATTTTTCCATGACATTACTGGTGAGTAAATCTACTTGGTCAGTTTTCGAGACATCTGCTGCAAGTGCCACAGATTCTCCTCCTGCGGCGACTATTTCTGCTACCACCTCATCAGCAGCAGCACTCGAACTCGCATAGTTTACGGCGACTTTAGCGCCCTCTGCCGCTAGGGCTAAAGCAACGGCGCGGCCGATTCCCCGCGACGCACCGGTCACGACAGCAACTTGACCCCGCAATCTCTGAAAAGTCTCTGGCAATAGTTCCATAATTGTATCCTCGCAATCTACCAGAGAATTTTGCACTAAAATCGAGCCAGAACCAAAAAAATTATTTTGTCTTATGGCAGTTCAAAAACAGTTCAGCAGTTTTGATGAGTTAGTATCGGGCTCTGACTTGCCGGTGTTGGTAGATTTTTATGCTACTTGGTGCGGGCCTTGTCAGATGATGGCAGGGATTTTGGAGCAAGTTAGCGGTCAATTGAAAGACAAGCTGATGGTTGTCAAAATTGACACGGATAAGTACGACCAGTTGGCGTCGCAGTATCACATTTATGCTTTGCCGACTTTGGTGCTGTTCAAAAATGGCGCTGAGGTCGATCGCATTGAGGGAGTGCTGCAACCGGCGCAGTTGATCGATCGACTGCAACCTTTCTTGTAGTTAGGGTGTTTTACCTTAATTAAGACATCCGCAACAAATAATCTCAAGCTTTTAAGCGAGATGTAGGGGTGAAGCATTTGGGCGACAATTTATGTTGAAAACATCTTGTTTTATGTCCAAATGCTTCACCCTCCCAGCAGATGCGCTCGGGGCGCGAGCTTTTATTTTTTGGAGATGTCTATTGTTTTACCGCAGCACGAGCCGAAAAGTAGGGCTGTTTCATTAGGCTTCAACGGACGGCATTGCACCTGTGAAGCACATCCATAAAGTATTGCTCAGTTCCGTTTCCAGCCAGTGTTAGGCTCGCGGTTCTTGTTGTGTAGCCGATGCCGCCACCACCAGCGACGATCGCATCAGTCTTAGGTTTAGATTTGGAGCATTTCACCTGTTGTTATCTCCTCTATTCTTACTGGTGCTTTAAATGATTTAACTTTAAATTCCAGCTCATCCCAATTTTTGCCATATGTACGGTTAAAGTAATCTGCTATGGTATCTCGTTCCTGGATAAACGATTTCTCAAGCTGACGAACCTCGGTTTTTATGCGATCGACCTCTCTTTTGATGGGACTGCTATTTCCAGCACTTGTGATTCCCCCTCCCATCTGGCTCAAGACGCGACCGCCAGGAGTTTGAAGAATAGGGTCTATACCAGCTTTCCGAAGACGCTCAATATCGCTGTCAGAAGCATTGTATGGCAACCGGACACAGCGCTTTATAGTGTATGGAGCCAGAATTTCAGGCCAATTCTCTTCGAGAATTCTTAGTAAGTCTTGATTTGTAAATCCTCCCCCGTGTGGATGGATATCGATTAAATACATCCTTGCCGTATGGGAGTCTGCAATAGCAAATAATAGATCGTGTGTTCGTTCAACAAATCCCTGACGCTTTGGATGAGGATTAGTACCTAAATGGAAGTGAAATATTCCCCAGTCGTAAAACATGAGGTCTTTGTAGTCTGGCTTATCTATCAGTGTGCTGAGATGAGGTTTTAAATCTTGACCAGACTCAGCTTTCTCAATCAACTCCTGCAAACCTAATGTAATTTCCTGTGGAAGAATTTTGTTTGCCAATTCTTTAGACTGCCTAACAGTCCATACAATAGTTGGTGGTATTCTTAGCGATAAATTGAGATACCTTTTCAAAACGGTATCAAGGTCTTGTTCATCTTTTGGAGGATGACCTAAACTGCAAAGATATTGGGTAATTTTTTCTTTAAAATCCGCAAAAAAGTTTATTTTTGCCACGATCTACTGTCTTCTCTAGCTAACTTACCAGCTAACTTATAATTATATCGGAGTTGCCCTATAGTTACCATTGGTGAAACCAGCGCGCTTCTCTTCGGTTTATTTAAGTTGTTTTACTTACCATTTTAACCGTCAATCATGAAAACACCAAGCCACGCAATTATCAATCTGGCAATTCTCGGTAGAACCCAGCATTCTGAGTTGAATTTGCTCATCGTTACGGGCGGAATTTTGCCGGATATTCCGATATTTTTATTTTACTTTTGGGCGAAATACATTGCTCGCTTGCCCGAAGCTACAATTTGGTCAAAAGCATATTATGAGCCTTTTGTGCAAAATATTGTGGCTCTGTTTCATTCAATTCCCCTTGCGGGTATTGGTTGGCTAATTGCTTATTACTTTGGCTGGCCAAGCGTGCAAATTCTGTTTATTAGCACGATCCTCCACTCTCTGGGAGATTTGCCAGTCCACAATGACGACGCTCACAGACACTTTTTTCCCTTCAGCAATTACCGTTTTATCAGTCCGTTTTCTTATTGGGATAGGAAGCACTACGGGTCAATTGTTTCTTTGGTTGAAATGTTGTTAGTGCTGCTGTCAACTTACCGCGTTTTTGGTTTGGTTAATTCTTATGCTGGTAAAGGATTGTTGATTTTGGTCAATGCTTTTTACTGGGCTGGCGCGGTTTATTTTCAGGTTCGAGATTTATTTAAATTCACTTCCCAAAGATGAAAAATGAACACAAAATTATCAATTAGCAATTAGGAATTACCAATTACCATATTGTTAACTGCGCCGAATGTTAAAACAGCACCAATCTTCGCGCTTCCAGAGAGTAGCGACAATCCAGCCGTGCTGTTCGAGAGTGTCAGCAATTGGCTTAGCTTGTTCGAGCAAAATGCCGCTGAGCACGGCCCAAGTAGTGGGTTTGCTAATTGCGGTGAACTGGGGGATTAAATCAATGATTACTTCTGCTAAAATGTTGCACATCAAACCGTCGAGCGGCTCATCTACCATTTCTTTCAAGCGATCGATACTGCCGAGCTCTGCAACCAACTGTTGAGAATTAACGCGGTTGAGTTGTCGGTTGCTGATGGTCGATCGCACTGCCAAAGGATCTGTATCCAAAGCATAAACTTTTGTAGCGCCCAACAACACGGCGCCGATCGACAAAATACCCGATCCGCAGCCGATATCGGCAACTACGCACTTGCTGTCATCAAAACCGAGCCGCATTTCCAGCGACTCCAGACACAGTTGAGTAGTGGCGTGAGCACCGGTACCGAAGGCCACACCGGGATCTAAACGCAAAATGAGGCGATCGGTATCATTCGGTACCGGCAGCCAGGCCGGATTAATTAAAAAGCGATCGCCCACTTCTTGAGGCTGCCAGTGATGCTTCCAAGTGCTGCCCCAGTCTTCATCTTCAATCAAATCCCACTGCATCGCAGGTAGGGGCAAACCTGCACACAGAGCATCTTGGCGCAGCCACAGAGACAGAGCGGCCAAATCCAGCAATCCTGCCTGTTCTTCGGGCAAATAAGCCGACATCAGGCAAGAATTGCTTTTGATCTCAGTAGCAGTTCCCCGACAGCTAAACCGTTCCAGACGCCAAAAGATGATATCTTCCAGCGCCGGATCGCAAAGAATTCTAATTTCCCACCAGCTATGTGCCATAACGATTTTAGATTTGAGATTTTAGATTGTAGATTGGCCCCGGGGAACTGGAGACTGGGAACTGGGGAGTGAGGAATGAGGATTGGCTAATCGAAAAATTCCCGCTTTCTGGCCAATTACCAATGACCAATTGCCCATTACCAATTATCAGTCCTTGCATCCAAAATCTAAACTCCAAAATCCTTCAAAGATTTACCGTGTAAGCATCCCGAATTCCAGGAACTTTTAGGATCTCGGCGAGTATGCCTTCTGGTAGGGGGTCATCGAGGCTCAAAACCATCACGGCATCGCCTCGCACGATTTTACGGCCTACTTGCATACTGGCAATATTGACATTAAAACTGCCCAATTGGGAACCAATTTTGCCAATAATCCCCGGCATATCGCGGTGCAGGGTAAACAGCATGTGGTGAGTGGGGGAAACGTTGACGGGGAAATCGTCAACGCTGGTAATCCGAATTTCGCTTTCGCCGAGCACTGCACCCGTGACTGTGTGTTCGCCTAGGGTTCCCTTGGCCGAGAGGTGTACAGAGCCGGTGTAGTCGCGAATTGAGGCGTCTCTGGTTTCGACGACGCGAATTCCGCGTTCTTTTGCTTCGATGCTGGCGTTGACGTAGTTAACGCGCTCTCGCAGGGCTTGGGAGAGCAGGCCTTTGAGGGCGGCGACGACTACGGGCTGGCTTTGGTTGCTGGCCAATTCGCCTTGGAGTTGGACGTTGAGGTAATCGACTCGGCCTCCGGCTAGCTGGCTGACGAGGTTGCCGAGGGTTTCGGCGAGTTGCAGGTAGGGTTTGAGTTTTTCGATCGAGTCTGGGAAAATGCCGGGTATGTTGACAGCCGAGCGCGCCGGCAGCCCCAACAGCACGTCGCGAATTTGTTCAGCAACATCGATCGCCACATTCACCTGAGCTTCCGCTGTGGATGCTCCCAAGTGGGGCGTCAGCACGATGTTTTGGCCGACACTCCGCAGCGGGGAATCGGCTTGCAGCGGTTCCTGTTCGTAAACGTCTAAAGCTGCGCCGGCGATCTTGCCTTCTTTGATGGCTTCTGCGAGGGCTGCTTCGTCGATGATGCCGCCTCTGGCGCAGTTTATGATGCGGGCCGTGGGTTTCATTTTCGACAGCACTTCAGCGTTAATTAAGTGCAGGGTTTCCGGCGTTTTGGGGATGTGCAGGGTGATGTAGTCGGATTCGCGCATCAGCAGTTCGAGTTCTACCAAGCGGCAGCCCAACTGGTCGGCTCTTTCGGTGGAGATGAAGGGGTCGTAGGCCAGCAGTTTCATGCCCATTGCTTTGGCTGCGGTGGCGAGGTGCGAGCCGATTTTGCCCAAACCGACGATGCCGAGGGTTTTTTTGTAAACTTCTACGCCCATAAAGCGGTTGCGTTCCCATTTACCACTTTTGACGGATGCGTTGGCTTCCGGGATGTGGCGGGACATCGAGAGCATCATGGCGATCGCGTGTTCGGCTGCGGCGATCGTGTTGCCTTCGGGGGAATTGACGACTACAATTCCTTTGCGGGTAGCGGCGGGTACATCGACATTATCTACGCCGACGCCAGCTCTGCCGATGATTTTGAGTGAATTCCCGGCTTCTATGATTTCTTTGGTAACTTGGGTGCCTGAACGGATCATTAAAGCGTCGTAATCTGGAATAATTCGTACCAGTTCTTCGGCTGAGAGTCCTGTGTTTACGTCAACTTGCGCGACTTGGGAGAGGATGTCAATTCCGGCTTGGTCGATCGGATCGGATACTAGAACTTTAGGCATAGCAAGCAATTGAGTGGAATCAGTAAAAATAGGCAAGCGTGTTGGCGAGCACAATGTTGAGGCTTAAACAGGGGCAGTATCTCACGGCCCGGCTCAAGTTTGCGTTTGTGCAGTTTGAATTGTATCTGGATTCGGTCTTGACCGAGCGTTTTTGCTTGAAATATTTTAGGTTTCGGGGCGATCGCACTCTCGGATGGTCTGGAAATCGCCGAACTGCTTAGCTAGTATGTCTTTTCCGACTATAATTATTTCTAGGTGTCCGAGCCTAACCATCAGGAATTATTGTCAAATGAATTATCTTATCGCCGTACTGCCCGATCGAATTAAAGCCGAAGCTGCCTACTTTGCTCTGGAAAAAGAAGGCTTGCCCATGAAGCAAGTGAGCATTTTGGGCCGCGGCTACAAAACTGCTGATGAATTTGGCTTGATCGACCCCAACCAGCAAGCGAAGAAACAAGCTAAACTCATGGCTGTTTGGCTGGTGCCGTTTGGCTTTATTGCTGGGGTTACTTTCAGTCTGATGACTCAGTTGAAGACTTTTGCCTGGGCGGGCGAAATTGGCGATCACGCGATCGGCGGCGTGCTAGGTGCGATTGCCGCTGCGATGGGCAGCGTTTTTGTAGGAGGCGCCGGGGGCATGGCTTTTGGTAGCGGCGATGCTTTGCCCTACCGCAACCGTTTGAATGCGGGTAAATTTTTGATTGCGGTTAAGGGTACTGACGATTTGACTGGGAAAGCTGCGAATATTTTGCGGCAGTTTGAACCGGAAAATATCCAAGGTTATACAGAGACTTAGTTATTTGTTGACTGTTAACTGTTGACAGTTAACGGTTAACTGTTGACTGTCAACTCGTGTAATATTTGAAGGCAGTTATGGAATTACAAACTATCCCCCTACATTCTCCCCTCGAATTAACGCTCGAATTAACTGACGAGCAGTTTTTTCAGTTGTGTACAGACAACCGGGATTTGAGGTTTGAGCGCACTGCAACGGGAGAATTAATTATTATGCCGCCTGCGAGTAGCGATACAGGCAGACGGAATGCGGATCTAAGTTTTCAACTTCAATCTTGGAGCAGACAAAATAAGCATTTGGGAATTGCTTTTGATTCTTCAACTGGATTTAAACTGCCCGACGGTTCAGACATTTCTCCCGATGCTGCTTGGATGCGGCGCGACAGGTGGGATGCTTTAACTGCTGAAGAAAAAAATAAATTTGCGCCGATTTGTCCGGATTTTGTGGTGGAATTGCGATCGACCACTGATTCCCTAGAAAAATTGCGGGCTAAAATGAAAGTGTATGTGAAAAATGGAGCGAGGTTGGGATGGTTGCTCGATCGCAAAAATAGAAAAGTAGAAATCTCCCGTCAAGGTTCAGATGTGGAAATTTTAGACTCGCCTGCAACTCTGTCCGGCGAAGATGTATTACCGGGCTTTGTTTTGGATTTAAGCGATATTTTGTAATAAGTAAAAACCGCATTTTAGCGGGTATAAAATCTAGAACAGCCCTTATTTGCGATCGTCAATCTGCAACCAACACTACAGCGCATGACGAATAAGCTGTTCTAAAAAGTTAGCGGCCGACAGTTCTAAACATGGTTCGGTATAATTTGGAGTTTGTGCTACCTGTTTGCGATCGGTCACTAAAAAGCAAGCAGCCGTGAAATGCCTTTCCCGCACCATCTTCTGACAAAACAGTTCATAGCGTTTAGCATAGCTGGCCCCTCTAAACTCTGGCAGAACCGCGAAATGCGGTTCAGCAACCTGTACCGGGGCGCGCGAGGCAGGACAGTCTTCCAAAACAAACAGATATCCTAACCACGGTGGCGGAGGTGCTGCACCAAACACCCCTTCCCGGTAAGCTGTCCAGATGTCGAGAGCAGCCCCCATCGCTTCTTCTGTGCGGTTGTTGAAGTTGTTGCCAAAGCTGCCAACCTGGCTCTTCAACTCGATGACTACTTTGAGTTGCCGTTTTTGAGGGTCTACCACCAAAAAGTCGTACATCTTCGTCGGGCGAAAGAACCCCGGTATAACGGTTAGGCTTTTTTTAACGTGGATATGGTTTTGAGGCACACCTGCAGCCAGCAAGAAATTAGTCAGCGTCAGGATGAAACCGTCCAGGTGCTTGCCGCCTGTCGCCTCACTGCGGTTCCCCTGGTCCACCTTGCCAGCTAGCACCTGGGCTTGTGCCTGGGCGATGCGGGTATCCCAGAAACCCTGCACCGCTTCCTGGAACACATCAGCGGGGATGATGGGTGTCTGTCCCGTCATTCAGCAACCTCCCCCATCGTTCTGTCATAGACAACGCGCAAGCCATAGGTCTCCTGCATCCGTTTCAGCGCTAGGTGATGGTAAGTTGGCTCAACATCTACCCCGATACTGTTGCGCCCCCAATTGGCGGCGGCGACGCAGGTTGTTCCTGTCCCCATAAATGGGTCTAGTACCGTGTCCCCTGCAAAAGAAAACATCCGCACCAGTCGTTCTGCCAGTTCCAAAGGATATGGGGCGGGGTGTTGCTTGGTGGAAGCGCCTTTGATATCCTGCCAAATCTGTTGAAACCACTGTCGGTGGAGAGTTTCCGGTATTACGGACAATACCCGTGCTGTGAGGGTGGGACTGCGGTAGCCGCCCGGTTTGCGCTGCATCAGGATAAATTCGATGTCGTTTTTGATGACACCTCCGGGCTCATAAGGTTTGCCGAGAAAACTGGTGCCATTCCCCGCTGCTTCCAGGGAAGCATTGGCGATTTTGTACCAGATAATCGGTGCGAGGTTATCAAATCCCAAATGGCGGCAGTGTTCCTGAATACTCGCGTGCAGGGGAAATACCATGTGCCTGCCAAACCGCCTGCGGGCAACACAGACATCGCCCACCACAATCACCAGCCGTCCGCCGGGGACTAAAACCCGCCATACCTGCTGCCATACTCGATCGAGCTCCTGCAAAAACTTTTCGTAGTCTGCTATTTCGCCAAGCTGGTTGAGATTTTTGAGATATTCTTTTAAATTCCAATACGGGGGCGATGTGACTACCAGATGTACGCTTTCATCGGGAATATGTATCAAGTTTCGACTATCGCCCTGTAGCAGGGAATGGAAAGATGGCAACCCCTGGACCCGATTCTGAATTTCCTGGATCAACGCCTTATTTTTGCTGATGACAGGAATGGCGCGTTGCTCGTCTGCTGCTAGTAATGCCGTTGCTTCCTCGGGTACAAGGCTTTTATCCTGTAGCGCTTGTTTCAAGGGTTCGGCTGCTTCCTGACACAGCAACCGCGTTGAAATATTAACCTTGCTTAAACTCGAAGACTTCATACATTTGGTACAATAATCATGTTCATCATATCAGCTTTGCGATCCACAAAAATCATAAGAGCGTTATTTGATGCTCTTAGACTATAATTAAAGTAGTGTGACTGTTAAAAAAGTAGACTTTTTAGTTACAGCAATTTTTGGCAATTTCCAATTAGAATCTAACATTAACTGATGTTACAAAGAGAAGAACTGTTAAAAAGCATCGAAAACCGCGAATGTGTGGCGCGGGCCCTCGACCAAGCCGAACAAGCAATTAAAACTTGGGAAGTTACTCAGACTGATTTTCTGTCGCCTCCAGAATTGGCGGACACTCTGACGGTATTTAAGCGCTTAACAGACGTGGAATTAGTGGCTTGGGGCGGCTACCCGCAAGCTGAAAGACAAAGAATTGCGATCGCGCGATCGGATATCCCGATCGACTCTGCTAGCGTTAGCATTGCTGCGGTAGAAATCGCTGGCAATTTCTTGTTCGATACAGCTTCTCACCGCGATTTTTTGGGGGCGATGTTGGGTACGGGAATTGTCCGGGAGAAAACTGGCGATGTGATTGTTTTGGGAGAACGCGGCGCGCAAGCCATTGTCATGCCGGAGATGGTAGAGTATTTGGAGATGAGTTTGCAGCAAGTGCGATCGGTTCCTGTAAAAACTCAGCGCATTGAGTTGAGCGAACTCAAAATTAGAGAACCCAAAAAGAAAGAAATGACAACCGTTGAAGCATCCATGAGATTGGATGCTGTCGCCTCTGCTGGATTCGCAATGTCTCGCAGCAAAATGGCCGATTTAATTGACAGCGGCGACGTGCGAGTTAACTGGAAAGACGTTACTCAAGCTAGTTATAATGTCAAGTCTGGAGATTTAATTGCTGTTACGGGCAAGGGAAGATTGGAAATTGGGGAAGTTGCTGTTACTAAGAAGGAACGCTATCGAGTCCAGTTAACTCGATATTTGTAATTTATAGCCCAGAAACCTGGTTTTTTTAGCAGCAATTGAAAACAGGGCAATGCAGTTTCCCTACCCCAAAATATCGTAGCACGGGCGAGAGTTCGCCCGCGATCGCCCTTGCGAGGATAAAACCATCGCCCGAGGATTAATTGTAGGGAAACGGCACTGCCGTGTCCTGATTTCGCCTAACTTACAGCAGATTCCACGTTAATGAAGTACACCCATCAAGCGCAAGCTGTAGGGAAACGGCACTGCCGTGTCCTCTATCGAAAGCTATGCTTACCTAAAAACTGCTGTATTTATCCGAGAAAAGTTTTCCTTACCAACACGGCGATACCCAGAGTTAACAAGCCAAATCCTAAACCAAACAGCAGACTAAAGATAATTGTCGCAGCAAAGGGATGCAGCGGTAGAGAAAAATCGGGTAGCCATTGAATCGGTGTATCCTTGATTAGAGGATAGGCGGCGGAAAAGATTTGTCCGCCGCCGATCGCAGTTCCGACAAAAAAGATGATATTCTCAAGCTGGCGATCGCGCTTTTTCTCCCTGCCTTCCTGTTCGCTGTCCAATTCCACCTGTTCGATTTCCACCATCCCCCGCACAGTGGATATCGACTGCTGGAACAAATTTTGACTAGCAAGCAGGTAGTTTAAATCTATTTCAATTTGCCGCTGATACTTATTCTCCGCTAAATCTAGAAACCTCTCCCAAAAATCCAGATTGTCGCCTGGGATGGACAAACCTCTAATTCTTGTCAACGCCTCCCCATAATTTTCAGCATTAGTATCAATAGTATTTCTGTCTTCTTGCAAATATCGCACCTGCTGAGCAAAAGCCAACATTTTAGTGGGAACTTCAGCCAGCAACTCCTTTAACTTCTGCAACTTAACTTGTCGGTTTGGTTCGCTTTCTATTGCACGCAATTCGGGAAGCTTCTTTTCTAACTCGCCCACTATTTGCTGTGCTTGGCGATACTTTTTCCCAGCTTCGCCATACACAAATACAATTTTAGCGCGAGAGCACAGCAGATTCCTCAAGTCAAAGTTAAACGTCGAGGTTGCGAATTTTAAAGTTTGGGGATTGTCTTGCAACCATACTAAAATGTGACACCGCTGAGGCGCATCATCTTCTCGGCTGTCATACTCAAAAATCGGACTCCCAAATAACTTTCCTTCGGCGCGAAAGTCTACTGATGCTGGCTGTTTATCCTGTACAAAAGCTTTAACAGATTCGTCAGCTAGTTTCCGGTAAGTATTATAAACTGCTGGTGCCGCGTATAATAATAATGTCTGTCCCAGTGACGGTTGAATTGCATTTGGCAACAAGCAACCTTGGGGATTTAATCGAGTTAAGTCCGCTACTTTTATTGTGACATTTTTATAGTAAAATGTCAAGTCTGCGGTGTAAGTATCCTGAAGTCGCAGAGCATAGATAAAACCATCAAGGGTCTGGTTATCTGGCTGAGTAATTGGCTGAAAATTCAGAGTTTTTCCATCTGGTATTAGCAATTTTACCAGAGTCAGATTTTCCCCTTCGGCGTCTGGATAATAGACGCCGTTTTTGTAGCAAATTAGCTTGTCTCTGAGCGATTTTAGTTCGTTGATGTTAAATTATTTGCCGACATTATCTGCTAGATTTTCCCACAAAATTTGGGCATTTTTTGCTACTTGCTTATAGCCTTCGTCGCTATCATCCCGTAGGTGAAAAGGAAAGAGGGTAATGTTCGGATTTTTAATTTGCCATTCTTGGCTCATAATCAAGTTTTTGAGATGTTTTCGAGTATTTCTATCAGATATTTGGGGCGGGCAAGATGCCCAGCCCACAAGATTTTTATGGTTTCTATCTTAGGAAGGTGTTTGTGGATTATTTGTTGGTGGTGCAGGCGGCGCAGACGACGGAGGTAAACCGGGTCGAATCTTATTTTCCTTCAGCCTTTCGCAAAACTCCCTCCGGATTTCTTCCGGTGCAGCGCTATCTGTACCGCCCGCACCTATTTGATAAATTTCGTTCTCTAAATTCTCTTCTATTTGAGGTCTAGTTTCGCACCAATCCTTGATTGTTTGAGCGATAATATTGAGATTATCGGTCGAACCAACATCAATCGCTGATAATTGTTTGACAAATTGCGGCTCGGATATTTTTAATAAGTTAGTGAAAGCCGCCACAATTTCTTGGGGTGTGGCATCATCGGGAAGTGACATTACTAATCTCCTTAAATCAATGTTTTCAGTTGACAGCGGCAAAGTTTCGGTTTCGCCAATTAAGGTAAATGCAGCCCAAGCTTTAGGATTCTGAAATCGAGCTTTTGTGGTTAGCATAGCACACCGCAAGGCGGCTGCTCGATTCTCGCCCCGTGCTAAATTTTGGTAGAATTCTGTCATTAATAATTTGGCTGAAATCGCTCCCATATTCCACAGGGAAACGATGATGCTGGGGACTCGGGCGAGGATGAAGCAGCGCGACAATCCGATGACTCCATCTCCGGTGATTTTACCGCCTCCGGTGCTGCAGGCGCTTAATACTACGAGTTCGGAATCGAGTTTTAATTGCAGGATTTCTGCGGCGTTAAGCGCGCCGTCGTCGGTGTCTCCTGATGGTGCTAAAATAATCGCGCCGGGGATGCCGGAACCTTGGAAATCGTCGAGGAGTCCGTGGGCGGATAAATGCACGATGCGCGTGTTTGGCATCCTGTCTAAAATGGCGACTTTTGTGGCTTTTTCTCCGCTAATTGCTTCGGTTCCTAAAGTTGCGGCAATGGCTTCGGCGGCTTCTTTTGCCCTGGGGATTTGGCGGAGTTTGTAGGGGTTTTCCTTGAATTTTGGGGCGAGAGTTGGATCGCCGACAATTAGGGCGGCTTGTCTCAATCCTCGCACTCGGTTTTGATGTTCGCGGGTGATTTCTAATACTTGGATGGATGGGCTGGTGAGGATGGTATGATTTTCGATTAGGTAGCGATTGTTGCTATCTTGCAAGGCGGCGAACGGAACTAAAAATAAGTCGTAGTGGGGGACGAAGATAATCGGGGAATTGGCATCGGTGGGAAGTAAATCTAGGATGGGTTCGATCAGGATTTGATGGAGGAGTTGCAAGAGGGGAAAGCGGCCTCTTTCGTCTCGATTGTACTGGGATTCTAGCTGAATTTTGTTGCCTTCGTCGTCGGTTTCATTGGTGCCGATAGAGACGCGGGTTTTGAGGATGATTTGTTTGAGGGTTTGGTTTTGTTGGTTGAGGGGTTCGAGGTTGGCGGCGCGATGGGTGATGTTGCCGTTTGGTTGGATTACCCAGATGTAAAGGTTGTCTGAATCGATAATCGAATACTCAACTATTGTGGAGTTTCTGTCGCGGGCGATTTGTTGGATTTGGGGAATTGATAATTGATTTTTTTCGTCATTCGCTGGCACATTATTTGTTAATAAGGTTTGTCGCAATAACTCGACGAAGGCACGGGTGCGGGACATTTCAGATATTTCTAAGGCTTCATCAAATCTAGTTTGAGCGACTAGGACTTGTTGTAGGTTGCGATAGGCATATACTTGGGTTTCAAATATTGAGGCTTTATGGTCATTATTGACTAATTCTGAACGCAAAGTTTCACGAATTTGGATTGAGGAACGAAGTGCTGTTTCAGATTCAGTAAGTTGGTTAGTTTTTAGTAAAGCCTCTCCCAAATTGTTTAGAGCAATTGACTCTCCTTGGCGATCGCCTATTGCTCGTTGAATCTCTAAAGACTGTTTGTAAAAAGCGATCGCTTCCTGGTATTGCCCTAGGGATTGGTAAGCATTGCCCAAATTGCCGAGGGAAATAGCTTCTACTTGGCGATTTCCGATTTCCCGTGAAATCTCTAAAGACTGTTTGTGAAAATCGATCGCTTCCTGGTATTGCCCTAGGGAATAGTAAGCAGCGCCCAAATTGCCGAGGGAAATAGCTTCTCCTTGGCGATATCCAATTTCCTGTGAAATCTTTAATAACTGTTTGTAAAAATCGATCGCTTTGTGGAATTGCCCTAGGGAATAGTAAGCATTGCCCAAACTGCCGAGGGAATTCGCTTTTGCTTGACGCTCTCCGATTTCCCGTGAAATCTCTAATTGCTGTTGGTGAAAATCGATCGCTTCCTGGAATTGCCCTAGGGAATAGTAAGCAGCGCCCAAATTACCGAGGGAATTAGCTTCTCCTTGGCGATATCCGATTTCCCGCGAAATCTCTAAATACTGTTGGTGAAAATCGATCGCCCTCTGGTATTTCCCTAGGGAATAGTAAGCAGCGCCCAAATTGCCGAGGGAAATAGCTTCTCCTTGGCGATATTCGATTTCCCGCGAAATCTCTAATTGCTGTTGGTGAAAATCGATCGCCCTGTGGAATTGCCCTAGGGATTGGTAAGCAGCGCCCAACTGGCCGAGGGAAGCGCCTTCTCCTTGGCGATATCCGATTTCCCGATAAATAGTTAATGCCTGTTCCCAAGAGTGCAAAACTTCTGGAAATTGACTGATTGTAGCCTGATTGCCTTGTTCAAACAGTCTGTCTGCTTCTGCTTTTCGGGTGACTGCCACTGAGGTGTTGTCATTCATCCCAAGCAGTATCCCGGCACAATTCATCAACCGATTAGCGTTATTTAGTTGCCCAAATCTTCTAAGATTCTCTGCCTCTTCTAGCATTGCCGGCACCAAGCCATCATCCAGCAATTCCGGGTGAGTCTCTAATACCTCCGCTTCTTCGCCGCTGGGACAGGTTAGCAGTTGATTTATCAGGTTGAGATAGGCTTGTTCGCGTTCTGAGTTCATTGCGATTGGGGATTTGGGATGGTGCGATCCATTAATTTATTATCGGTGAAACTCATCTGTTTTGGGCGGGTGATGGCAAGATAGTTGTAGGTGTGGCGAGAAACCGGGTTTTTTCCGAGAATATCGCGCGGAGGCGAGAAACCGGGTTTTTTCCGAGAATATCGATACCCCCGAAGATATTGCGAAAAACCCGGTTTCTTTGGTATTTATGCGTGGGGAGAAACCGGGTTTTTTCCGAGAATATCGATACACCGCCTAAAAACTGCAAAAAACCCGGTTTCTTTGGTTTTGGGTGCGGCGAATCCTCAGGGTTCGTTTGTTTTTCCGCGATTCCGCCAGGGGTTGAAACCCCTGTCTCATAGCTAAAGTCGGTTTCAACCGACTGAAGAATGGTGAAAAATACTCGATTATGGTGGCAAATACTTGATTGTTTATTTAATGTGCTTTTCAGTCCTCTTGAGAGGACTTTTGCTATGAGACGGGGGTTTCAACCCCCGGCGGACTTGTGGGATAGCGTGGGGGATTTTGGTGCCCCGAATGTGCGATCGACCTTTTGGGAAAATTGGGGAACGTTCATCTCTCTGTGGGTCCGATGATTTGTCCAGCAGGGGGTTGTTTGTTTGTCCGCGAGTCCGCCAGGGGTTGAAACCCCTGTCTCATAGCTAAAGTCGGTTGAAACCGACTGAATAATGGTGACAAATATTTGATTGTTTATTTAATTTTCTTGGAAGTCTTCGGAAGCGCGGACTTTCGCTATGAGACGGAGAGAGAAACCCCAGGCGATTATTCGTCTTTCGCCCCAAACAGCTTTCCTACCGACTTCACCAAAAGTTCTCGCGGCATCAATCGAGGCATATTTACGATGATTTGATTGGGAATTCCCCCTGTCACAACATTAGACTCATTTTTGTCTAAAGCTTTCAAAGCATCTCGCACTACTTCCGCTGCTGGAACGAGTTTTTGCCCGCTGCTGGATGCCAGAGATTTCGGAAATTCAGCTACTGCAAAAAAGTTTGATTCTGTCGGTCCTGGACAAAGGCATAAAACGCGAATTCCTAAATCTTTGTTTTCCGCCCAAAGCGCCTCGCTGAAACTCAAAACAAAGGCTTTAGTCGCTGCATACATTGACAAGTACGGCATCGGTTGAAAAGCTGCGATCGACGCAACATTGATAATACTGCCTGATTTTCGCTGCCGCATTCCCTGCAAAAATAAGTGCGAAAGTTCAACTAATGCTACAATATTTAGTTGCACCATGGTTAGTTGTTTCGCAAGCGGGCGATCGGCAAAAGCACCGTAATCCCCAAAACCCGCATTGTTCACCAACAAATCAACCGTCCAACCTTTTTTAACAACCGCGTCAAATACAGCATTTGTTGCTCCTGGTGCGGTTAAATCTTGAACGATAATTTCGACCAAAATATTGAATTCCTGTTGCAGTTGAGCAGCTAGCTGTTGCAATTTGTCTTCGGAACGAGCTACCAAAATTAAATTGTGCTGGCGTTGGGCTAATTCGGCGGCAAAGGCTGCACCAATTCCGCCAGAAGCACCAGTGATTAAAGCAGTCGGCATGAAATTAATTCGGATATTTGAGCTAGGCTTTATATATTTTAACAATTATCTGGACTTACGCATAAATACCGAAGAAACCGGTTTTTTTACTTTACTTAAACGCTCGGATGCAGTATTTTAGTAAAAAAAATCGGTTTCTGGATCCCAGACTCAATTATTTTGACGGGGAACTTGTAAAATAATTAAAAGGGAATAGGTGAGTTTTATGGCGCGTCTTACCGATCGAGCTTTTGAAATTTTGCGGGCCGAAGTTGACAAGTGCGCGGCGGCTGATAGTGTAGCGGGTGAAGTCTACCGACGGATGGTAATCAAGCGGTTGGAGAAGTTACGATCGCAAAACGGCACTTTCGCCTCAACAGAAGAAATCCGCGATACCTTCAAAGACGAATTTCCCAACTTCAGCGAACAAGCTCTCAAAGCTGCCGTCAAAGCCAACCGCCCGCCCGGATTGTTCGGTAAAATCATCTTTGCTGGGAGTTTGCTGGGAAGTGCGGCGGGGATAATTTGGCTGATTAACCTACCTTTTCCCATGATTCGCTTGCCCGTGGCCAAAACAATGCCGATATTGTTGCTGCCGAGTTTTATCAGTATGGATCACAATTACCGGCAGGCGATCGCCCTTGTGGAACAATCCGATCAACTCGTGAATAAAGCCACTGCTGTAGCTGATTTTGACTTGGGCGAAATAAAAGCAAAACAAGCGCAAAAACACCTCGACGCCTTACCAGTGTGGTTCCTCGGCTATTACCCAAAGAGGTACTGCTCGCTTTTTAGCTGCAGTTGGCGGTTTACAGTCGATGAATTTGAAGCCGCCCGCAAAAATGTCGGGCGCATGGAGGCTCAGATTTTCCAGCAAAAAAATGCTTTTACTCAGTTAAATCAAGTCGAACAAACTCTCAACGCGGCGAAACAGGAGTATCAGCAAGCCAAAACCGCTGCCGACAGACAAAAAGCCACCGTAAATTGGCAAAGTGCGATCGACCAACTAAATCAAATTCCCGCCGAAACCCTCGCGGGAGAAACGGCGAAGAAAACACTCAAAGCAGCAGAAAGAGACTTTCAAGCAATGGGCGGCGTCGCCACCGGTTCTGTACGGGCCGACAACTTAATTGAAGCTGCTAAAGAATTTGCTCTCTCCGCCTCCCTCGCCTCCCAAAAACCGCCGCATCCCGCCGCACAGTGGGAGCAAATAGCAGAATTGTGGCAAGAAGGTATTAACAGACTGAAATTGATTTCTGTCGATAACCCTGGCTATCTCGACGCTCAAACCAAACTCGCTCAGTATCAAAAAAATTTAGGAATTACCCAGATTAGACTGGAAGCAGAAAAAGATTCTGCAAAAGCTTTGCAAGAAGCTAAAAGCTTGTTTGCCAACTTGCAAAATGATGTGAATTCTCAAAATCCCGGTAACTCCCTCAGCCAGTTGCAACAAATTATCAATCAATTAGAATCCGTTAAACCCGGGACAACTGTTTATCCCGAATCCCAAAAATGGCTGCAATCTGCTCGCAAGAAACAGCAAGAATGGCAAAAAAATTAAAGATTGGGAATGGGGAGTATGGCATTGTTAGCTGTTGACGGTTGACGGTTGACGGTTGACGGTTAACTAATGACTAATGACTAATGCCAACAACCAACTGCCAACTGCTAAGTGACAAATTACCAAGTCGGGTCAACATACAGATTAATTGTCACTTGTTTTTTCCCGGAAGGGATGCCGGAAATACAAGCACAAATCGGATCTCCGCCGTCAATTTCTACTTCGCAAGCGTGACAAGAACCCATGAGACAGCCAGTAGGAATAGAAAGTCCTGCACGTTTGGCTACATCTAATAAAAGCTCTCCTGGTTCAGCTTCAACTGTAACGTTATCTGGTAAAAAACAAACTTTTGTCATTAACTTTTTAACCTCAACTCTAACAAACAACAGTTAACAGTCAACAGTCAACTGTTAACTAATTAACCTAAAATATGGTTGATATCTAAATGCTTTTCCACTGTATCTGCTAGACTGTTTAACAGAGCTTCTCGGTGTTGCCGGTAATTAGGAATACCAGTAGGCAATGTGCGGAGTCCCCGCTGCTGCCGCAAGTGATTTAACCAAGATCGCCGCCAAGCTCCGTTGTCAAAGATGCCGTGCAGGTAAGTACCCCAAACTGATTGAGAAGTGTTGACAATTCCTAAACTCTCATCGTCAAATAGCGGTTTAGTCAAATTTGACTCTAGCATTTCCGTTCTTCCTTGATGAATTTCGTAACCGGAAACTGGCAAACCCGGTTGAGGATAGTTAGATGTTACAATTCGTTGGCGGGCAATTTTATTCGGTGCCATCACTGTTTTCAAAGGCAGCAATCCCAATCCTGGAAATTCTCCCTTTTCTCCCTCAAGTCCTTCTCTATCCGTGATACTTTCTCCCAGCATCTGAAAGCCGCCGCAAACTCCCATGACTGTACCGCCAGCTACTAAATAATTTTGAATAGCTTTTGCCATACCTGTTTGGCGCAGCACCTGCAAATCGGAAATTGTAGTTTTAGAGCCTGGTAAAATCACGGCATCTGGATGGCCTAAATCGTCTTTTGGGCTAACATATTTGACTGTGACGGTAGTTTCCGACTCCAGGGGGTCAAAGTCGGTAAAATTAGAAAGTCGGGGCAGGCGGATGACCGAAATATTTATGTCGGTTTGAGAATTGGGAGAACGCCTTTCGAGCAAATCGAGAGAATCTTCTGAGGGAAACACTTCGTCTATCCAAGGAATCACCCCAACTACCGGGATTCCCGTCCTTTCTTCTAGCCAAGTCAGGCCCGGATCTAAGATGGATTTTTGTCCTCGGAACTTATTAATAATGAATCCTTTAATTAAAGCCCGTTCGTCTGGATCGAGCAATTCCAAAGTACCGATAATGTGAGCAAAAGCACCACCGCGATCGATATCAACTACTAGCAAAGTCCGAGCATTTAAATATTTAGCTACCCGCATATTTGTTAAATCGCGGTGTTTGAGATTAATCTCAGCAGGACTGCCGGCTCCCTCACACACAATCATGTCAAATTCTTTGCCGAGAAATTCTAACGATTCCCGAATAACTTGCCAGCCGAGATCGAAATACTGCTCGTAATATTGAGATGCTCGCACATTTGCGATCGCCCGGCCTTTGACAATTAATTGAGAAGTCATGTCTCCTTGTGGCTTGAGCAAAATCGGATTCATTTCTACCCAAGGTGGGATACCCGCAGCCCAAGCTTGCACTGCTTGAGCGTAGCCTATCTCTCCGCCGGCCGCTGTGACATAGGAATTCAGTGCCATATTCTGACCTTTAAACGGAGTTACCCGCCAGCCTCGCCGAGAAAAGATTCGACACAAAGCTGCAACGAGTAATGATTTCCCTGCGTGAGATGTTGTTCCCACGACCATAATTGCTTTCATAATCTTAACAAAGAAGGCAGAGGGCAGAAGGCAGAAGGCAGAGGGCAGAAGTAAGAAGTAAACAGAAAACAGTAAACAGTAAGAAATAAACAGTAAACAGTAAGAAGGCAGAAGGCAGAATCAAAAAAATTCTGGTTTCTACCTTTTGCTTTCTGCCTCAAGATGACGGTTTATCTTCGCCGGATACATTCTCCGACTTGGATGGGGCCGCCGGTTTAGCAGTTTCGACTAGATCCGGAGGAGGGGGATTCGGGCGAATCAATTCGGGTTTTTCTCCCTCAGAAGATGGTTTTTGATCGGTGGATTCGATCGACATAACTGCTACTGAAACCACTTCCACCTGCGGGTTCAACTCGGGTTCTCCCGATGCTTCCATCTCCACAGGCGCGACAGAAACCATTTCCACCACAGTCATTTCTATAGATGCTGCGGGGGCTTCTGCTTCCGGTTCACCAACCTCCGGCGGCGGTGTCTCGGTTTGGGCTGACGATGGCGAGTCGATCGCAGTTTCCCCTATTTTGTCAGAACTGGCGGTTTCTGCAGCGAGCAACTGGGCCATTGCTTCAACATCCGTCGGAAACGGCACTCCCAGGCTGGTTTCAACAGCAGTGTTGCTGGTTTCGACTGCCACTTCCTCGGCCGCGGAGGCTAATTCGGATTGGAGAATCTGGTCGATCTCCGGTGCAGGAATTGCCGTTATTTTAGATTCAGGTGCGATCGATTCTGGAGTCGTTGAAGGTTTTGGCGTCTGGGGAGTTGCATCAGACTTGTTTTTATCCCCACCCCGTCCCAACATACCGCCGAGACTATTTTTGATATTGCCGAACAGACTTGCGAAACCGCCGGATTTTTTAGCTGGTTTGGCAGTAGTTGGGGCCGCCGCCGCCTGCGACTCTTTAACGGCTTTCCTCCATTCTGTTTCCTCGTCGTCAAAATCATCGGCTTCTGGCTGCTGTTGACGCTTTGACTGAGCCTCTGCTGGAGAGGCAATTTCTGAAATTTCTAGAGGTAGAGGTAGAGGAGTGAAGCTGCTGGCTAATTCTGCTGGGGTTGGTGAAGTCTCAGCAGCAGGAGTTCCGACTGAAGAGACGGGTATTTCTTCAGTTGCAGGTTCACTCGAGTCGGGAATTGTCAAGTCAGGGGCGATGGAACTTTCGGCCCTTGGCTCTATCGAACTTTCGGCAATAATTTCAGCTATTGGGGGAATCGCCGGCTGTTCCTCTAGCTTTACCTCGCCCTCATCCACAGCGGGTGCTGGAACCACATCAGTTTTCGGTTTAGTCGAGCGAACAAACTTAGGTTTTTTCGCTGCGGGTTCTTTTTTCTTGGTAAACAAGCCCCCCAACACCCCACCGGCAGCCCCCGGCAAATTCACCGACTCAGGAATCGGCGTTTGCTGAGCAACCGGCGTCACCAGCCTGCGCAAAGTCAGAGTTTCCCAAGCAAACCAGCCCAACATAGCCACGCCCGCCATTTGACCAAGCAGGAGAGCACCAGTAATTCGTCCCGCACAAGCCCATAAAATTAACGCATAAAAAAGCCCTACCCCGCTCCAGGTAAAATCACTTTTGCGGTGAACTTCTGGAAAAAAGAAGGCCGCCATGTAAATACTGAAGCTGCCTAGACCGACCGCCAACGCCAGAAAGTATGCAAGCATATTGTCGGTACCTCCGCTGTGTCAAATAACTTCTACGCGCTAATTCTACCTTTGAGAGAGACTCAACGGCTTCTTTCTATCGGACAATTCTCGATTTGGAGGGAAGTTTGGCAATGAAGCAGTGTAGGGGATTTAACGGATTGAACGGATGTTGACGCCATTCGTCAAGGGTCAAGATTTTCCCACTCTCCCTCTCCCCACTCTCCCTCTCCTCCCCTCTCCCTCTCCCTCTCCCCCCCTATACCCATCACCCCTCCCTCCGTCGTGATATGTATCACTTAAGTGCGGCCGTGCGATCGCACCAAGTGACTGAGGGTGTTTATATGTTGTAGGTGTAAGAGGTATTATGCCCTAGGGCATAGTATGTATTGGAGACAGTGCCATGTATGAAAAACTGTTGTTATCGGCTGCCTTAACCTTATCGCTCCAAGTATTTCCCGGACTTAGCACTTCCGCGAAATTACCAAAAAATTTGGTATTGCGAGCGAGCGATAGCCCGGCTCAAACCCTGAAACTTCCTCTCGTTTCAGTACCGGCCGCCCTCAGACCTAAAGTCCAATCATAAGGATACGTGCAAGTGCGATCGAACTTACGCAGAGTCTCTCTCATATTTTTTCTAGCTGTTCTCTTTTCTACGCGACTGTTCACAACTCATCAGTTTGTTGTCAGGGCTTTAGTCCTCATTAATATCAGCTAATAAGGACTAAAGCCCTTACTACAAACCCGGTAGTCAATAACGAGTAGCAGAGCCGACATTAATTCCCATAACATACTAGACCAATCTCAACATCAGGCTGTCTAGTACAAACATTCAAACCTTAAAAAACTTGTGTAATCCTCAGTAAAGGATCAAAATAGATATATACTTCTCAGATGGAGTTCAAGACTAATAAGCACATTGACTATTAAATCAAGGAAAGGGAAAATGGGACTGAGCGATATTCTCTTGAATGAAAACAACAGAGAAACTTTTGTTGATGACTGTGTAAAGTTGATAGACAAACAAGTTGCAGCAGCGCCGGGATTAGGTGGTCTGGCTCTTAAAGCTGCCTACTCTACTGTCAAGGGGATACGGGCTGACTATTGCGCCCAAGTCGTCGATCAACTTCTGCCAGAAATCTCGATAGCACTCGATCCGATGTGGACTGAAGCAGTAAACAATGGCAACCCAGTCGAATATCTAGCCCAAAGAAAAGCTACAGTGGCAGACGAATTGCTCCAACTCAGCGACAAAAGAGCCGAGAAGAGCACAAGAGCAGTTGTTAAAGGCGCCTATGCCAAACTCCGCCCCTCAGCTAAGACTTACGTGGAAAAGGGAGTACCGGATTTAGCCGAAATTATTAATAAATATAATAATGCGGCCTGATAAGTGAGCAAGAGCTAAAAAACAGAATACCCAGATCCCCGACTTCTTGAAGAAGTCGGGGTTGTAAAAGAAGACTTATTCCTAAGTTTGTAGTTAGGAGGCAGAGTCCTAATTTTATCGTTATCCATTGCCAATTACTCACTGAGTCGCCCCCAATATTTTAAACACCGCCTGTCCGGTAATTCCCAACCCAAAAAACATTACAAACATCGCGCTAATCGCAGGCAGAAATTTGACTGCTGTTATCTGTTTTGGCAGTTTATCAAAATTCCTTTTGGCATAAACTAAGATTAATCCGATCGCACTCAGCACTAAAGCCAATCCCAAACTAAATGCTACCACTAGCGTCATTCCCAAAGCAACATTGCCCAAAGCCGACGCGCTCAACAGCATCACCAAAGCGGAAGGACAAGGCAACAAACCACCGGAAATTCCCAACGCTAATAAGCTTTTCCAAGTAATAGGAGAACCGTCAGCACCTGGCGGCAAATGCGAGTGAATGCGGCCGTCTCCGTGATGGTGGTAGTGATGAGAGATATCTGCTTTTACAGGCTTAAATTCTCTCTCCCAACTACCTCTATTTAAAAGATTTACTGGTTCCTCACGGTTTGTAGTAAGCAGTTTCGTCCTAAAAAACCAGTTATTATTAAATATCTTAGTTTTGATTTCTTTGAGAAATTCAGTCTTCACTAGCAACTTAGTTTTGCTTCTTTCTAAGAGTAAGTTAAGCCCGAGGAAGGCTACTAATAAACCAGAGATTAAACTCAGCCAAGGGTCTAATTTTTCGGAATCGATTAAGTTAGAAGCAAACAAAGTAATTCCGCCGACAGCAAACACGCCCGCAGTGTGAGTTATTGTAGTTGTTGCTGCTAGAAATAAAGCGTGTAGGGGAGTAGCCCGCGAACCTACTAAATAAGCGCCGACTATGGTTTTCCCGTGTCCGGGCGACATGGCGTGCACGCATCCCCAAGCAAATGCTCCCGCTACTGCTAGCAGCAAACTCCAACCTGAATCCCAGATTGATTCATTTCCGGCTAACAAAAAATCCCGGTTTTGCGGCGTAAACACAAAGCTTTTTACAGCACCCCTTTGCACAATCGTAGCTTGACAGCTAGCTGTCATCACTCCGGGCAAAAACAGATTGTAATTAATCCGCAATTTATCGTTTTTTGAGATGGGAATTGCATCAGGAAAATCGGGGGTTTTATTTTGAGAAGCTGCGGACCATGTGTAGTCTAAAATTAAGGTGCTGTGGGTATTTGGCTGCTGGATTGAACTGGCGGTTTTAGCTGCTATTTCTAGCGGTTTTACTTCTACGGTTCCTTGAATGTTACTACTGTTGGTAATGCGAATTTGTTGGCTAAAAAACTTTTCTAGCTGTGTTTGGTGGCTGCGAACTTCAGCAGGTTGTAGCTGGCTGTCTCGATTGTCGTCGGCGAAGTTTGTCAAGCCGGTTGGGAAAGTTAAGGTTACTTCGGTTTGCAAATCGTTGACTACTATTTCTGCTACGGATAAGTCTGACCAGTGCGAGTAAACGGGTCGGGTTGAGATTGTGAAAAATAGTAATATTGTGAGAAGAAAAAGAATGATATATTTGCGCGATCGGTTCAGTTTGTACTGCATAAATACCTGTTTTTTCGGGAATTTTTTTTAATTATTTGTGTTGGTTGTGATTTGTCCGGCACGCGCTCTTTTCGTGAACCCCACAGTCCGCCAGGGGTTGAAACCCCTGTCTAATAGCGAAAGTCGGTTGAAACCGACTAAAAGATTTTCTACTTTTTAGTGAAATCTTTTAGTCCTATGCAGCAGGACTTAAGCTTTTAGCCAGGGGTTGAAACTCCTGGCGGATTGACCCAATGGCGAACTTGGCCGAATGGCTGCTATTAGCTAATCTCAAAATTCATAACTTCCCAAACCCAATGCTTGGCGAGATCGATCGTCAAAACTCGGGTCAATTTCCTTGGACTTTTGAAAATAAGCGCGAGATTCAGTATCCTTACCTAAAGTACGGGCGATCGCACCAGCCCGGTAAAACATCCCCGCATCGCGAATCCCCGAGCTCCGTATTTCGGCCATCACTCGATCGGCATTTTGCCATTCCCCAGAAGCCGAAAGCGCCCAAGCCAAAGTATCCAGCGTTACAGCATCCCGCCGAATTTTCACCTCCTCCTGCATTAACGCCAGCGCTTCGGCGACATCCTGATCTCGCCCTTTTTCCAGCAGCAAACGCGCCAAATCCCGGCGGTGTCCAAAACCGCGAGCTCCCAAAGCCTGTTCCTGTCGCAGCCCGGCTTCTGCTTTGTCGCGAAGTCGCCGCGATTCGATCGCATCTCCCTGCAACTCTTTCACCCTAGCCATACCGCTATCTACAGTGCGATCGAACAGCGTCGCAGCCCCTCCAGAATAGGCAGAAAGCTTGCTGTAATAACCTTCCGCCTCCCGATAATTGCCCTGCCGCGTCTCCAAATCCGCCAAATAAATCAGCGCCAGCGGGTATCGCGGCACCAACCGCAGTGCCTCCTTTAATAGCGCTTTCGCCTGCACAAACTGCCCGCGACGCGCGTAAAATCGACCCAAGAGCGATCGGGCCCGCGCCGAACCCCCAACCTCTCCCGGTTCCTCCGCCGCCATTGCTTGGCGGTAATCCTGCAAAACCTCAGCATCTCGGCCCTGAGACTCTCTCACTAAAGCTCTCAAAGTGAGAGAACCCAAGTTAGGAATCCGGTTAACTAAGGCTTCTGCCGCTGCATTTGCGTCGCTCACTTTACCCATGGCTAAGTAAGATGTAACTTCCAGGGCGATCGCATCTTCATTATCAGAACCCACCTGTTTAGCCAAGCGCAAAGCAGTAACAAAATCGTGTCTCGCCTCAGCAATTCGAGCTAAAACTAACAGCGCACCTTTGTTGTCAAAAGGCAAATCCGCGATCGACCTTTGAGCCGCCTGTTCTGCCAATAAAAACCAACCGCCCTCCCCAGTAGCGCGAGCCATTTTCAAATAATATCCCGCCAGTGCCGCCCGGTTCAAACCGCTGCGGGAATCAACAGCCAATCGCTGCTGGTAAAAAGCAATCTCTTGCTGAATAGCTTCCTTTTGATTGGGATTATTTCTCAAACTTTCCGAGAAATGATAGCGGTAATTAGCATCCAGATTTTTGGGACTTTGGTTAGAAAAATCATCTAAAATAAAACGCAAATTAGGCGGTAAATTCACTACTACAATCCCAACTAAAGGGACGACTATCAGCAGCCACCACGACAAAATATCCGATTTTATTTCCAGTTTAGTTTTAGTTTTCATACATCCGCGTTAATCAGCGTTCATCTGCGGTTAAAAAAAGCATTTTCTATCAGTCATTAGCCAATCAGCAATAACTAATGACTAATGACTAATGACTAATGACTAATTAGGCAAAGCCAAATAAGGAAAAGTCGGTTCTAAAGGTTTGTGTCCCTGAGCCGGATTTCCCGGAGTTCCGTTATATGAAACGTTATCGCCAACCGGAGAACCCACCAAAGCTCCCAGAGTAATATCAATAACATCGTCCATAGGCAAACGACCTCCGATCAAGCTTCCTTGAGAATTTGTAGCGCTACCGTAGCCGCTAGGTTTTGTGGTATCGATCCGCATAACATCAGGTAAGAAAGCTCCGGCGATCGCATTTGGATCGACATTATCCCTACCGTCCAAAAGATCCACAGCATTGAGAGTAGCAACAGCTTCCTGCCGCACCGGAGCAGCAGCACCGCTCAAATCCAACCTCGGAGGAATATTATTGAATGCTTCCAGATAAGCGGGAGTAACTATTAAGCCTTCATTAATTGCAGGTCTTGCCAAACGCTCAAACTGTTTAAAACCGCCAGCTCCATCCCGAATCGAAACTGTTGACCAAACATCAAAAACATTCGCCCCAGTTCCTGCTTGCAAGAAGGCTTTGGGAACGCGCACAGCAATTGTATTGACGTTGTAACCTTTAGTAAAGTCGATCGCTTGACTGGCTGGCTTGAAACCTACTTTCGCCCCCGTTCCCAAAGCTCCAGCGCGGACTCGGAAAAATTGTTCCACATCAAAGAAAAACGGGTCTTCCCGCAACCCGGCAAATACAGTCAAGTTAGAACCGCCCACAGGTACTGTATTCAAAACAGCATTAGAATTCAGGGGAGTTGTGGCAATAAGCCCGCCGTTAACTGTAGTCTTAGTAGTTGTCTCCGAGCCGCCGCGAACAACAGTTACAGCCACTGCTTGCATACCTGTATTATTAGGCGGACTGAAGGCAAACCGCAAGATAATATCGGCGCGTCCAGTAGGGGTAGAATTCACGTCAGCTACCTGCGTGATGTGAAATTGGTAGAGGGCTGTAGTGCTGAAATAATATTGATAGCGGGCTACAGACCTGGGATTTGAATTCATGGTAAATACTAAATCCCCGTCTGCAGCACCTGAGTTTTGGTCTTTTTCGCGATATACGTACAGGTCAGTTAAATTGACAGCGCGACCTTTGATATCCACTTCGCCGTCGTCGTGGTCGGAAGCGACAATTATCCCTGGAGTTAATAGAGCAATTAGAGCTACTTCAATAGCTAGTATGGTTCGGCGAATTTTTTTTGTGAGCTTCACTCTTAGCACCTTTATTTCAATGAATTTTTTGCACAAATCAATGGTAAATAACCCGCATTCGCGGGTTTTACTTTTGTAGCAACAGGTTGAAATCTGTCAACCTGTCGGGCTTTTGCGCTGTTGCTGAGCCTTCTCCTATTGGTGGTATACGAAGGTTTGGCAATTTTGGATCTGTGCTGCCAGATTAATTTATGTAAAAAAGTGCGTTATTGAGGATTTACTCGTTCCCGGAGTATGCTTGGGAATCCCTGCTCGGAGACAGAACCTGCCTCGATCGAGTGGAGCCAGAGCGTTGCTTATATGAATTTCCAGGCTCTTATTGGGAGCGAGCCAACAGAGCTTAGAAGTGCAGGACGCGGTTTTGACTGTTCAGGCTCAGGGATTTATTCGTTCTGCATAAAGGGGATTGCTAAGTCTCAAAAAAGTCCCTAATTCGGTGGTAAAATTCAAGATGACTTGGGATTTTTACAATTCAAAGCACCACCAAATTAGGCCGAAAAGGCATACTCTAGCTGGTACCCCCAACTTCTAACTTACAATTATGTTCTGTAGGGATATACGCCGAATTTTTAATTTTGGATCTGTGCAGTCAAAACAAAAATTTTTCGGTACACTGAGATGACAAGCCACAAGTCAAGCGAGGAATCGCTGCTCTTAGTGCAGATTGCCCGGAAAGACCAAACGGCATTCGCTAAACTTTACGATCGCTACGGTCGTCCAAGTTACGCTCTCGCTTACAAAATTCTGGGATCGGTAGAAGAAGCTGAAGAAGTGGTACTCGATGTTTTTTCCCAAATTTGGCAAAAAGCAGCAACTTACGATCCTTCTCGCAGTCGAGCAGATACCTGGTTGTTCATGCTTACCCGCAGTCGTTCCCTCGATCGACTCCGAGTTTTGCAGCGAACAGTCCGCGCGGCTCAGGCTTGTATGGAAGATGCTAAAATATCCACTTCCGACATTGCAGAACCGATGGAAGATGCAATGATCGAAGAACGCAGCGAACAAGTCAAAGCAGCCCTAGAAACACTGCCTGCAGAACAGCGAATTGCGCTCGAACTCGCCTACTACCAAGGATTGACTTGCGCGGCGATCGCGGCTAAAACTGGTATCCCGACAGGTACAATCAAAACCAGAATAAGGTTGGGTATTTCCAAATTGCGTCAAGCTTTGAGCGAACAATTTTAGATTGTCAAAAAACAAAATTTAAGTGTTTTAAGATCGATCTAAAATTATGGCATCTCCCATCATCCATCTTGAGTGCGAGGGCAGCAGACCAATCTCAAATTTAAAATCAACTTAGGCTGAAGTACAATTAATGGCGGAAAACAGATGGAAATGATGCCAGACGAGGAGTTTAACATCCTTGCTGCCCTTCAAGCTCTCGATACCCTCGACGAGTCAGAAAGTCGCGCACTGACAGAGAAATTGATAGCATCTCCACAACTGCAAAGTGAACGGGCTGCCTTTGAAGCAGCAATTGCCGCGATCGCCTACACAGCCCCGCCCGTGCCCGTCGCCCCCGACCTCAAAAACCGCCTGTTCCAGCGCATAGCAGAACTGCCGCCAACCCCGGCAGAATCAGTCAATTTAAAGCCAATTGTTTCCTCCCCAACAGAGAACAATACTCCATCTTTAATAGTGCGATCGAACCAGGTAAAATGGAAATCTTATGGAGTTCCGGGAGTCTGGCTCCGCAAGCTTTACATTGACAAACAAAAGCGCGAAATTACCTGCTTGATGCGACTAGAACCAGGTAGCACATTTCCCCTGCACCGACACGCTGGCTCCGAAGAAGTGTTTGTATTAGAAGGAGATTTAATTGTAGAAGGGGAAATTTGCCATCAAGGCGACTACATTCGATCTGTTCCTGGTTCCACCCATTCGCCCCTGACACAAGGGGGATGTTTGCTGTTAATGAAAACTTCCACAGACAACGAAACGCTCGTCTGATATTATGTCCGTTGAATTTCCTGCAAGAATTTTTCGCTTGGTAGGGGCGGGTTTATGTAGATTTTTAGTCAGAATTATAGATTCAGTCCTGCACGCACTCCCACTCCTCGAAACCGGTTTTTTTACCGAATCTGCCGGTGGCAAGGAAATATTTTCGTAAAAAACCCGGTTTCTCGACCCCCATGCGTAAGTCCTAAGATTGTTGGTGAAATCAACCTTTACAAGTATTTCGGTTAATTTAACGCACAGGAGCTGACCCAACAACACCCGCATTGCTCCGCAGTAATCTGCAACTAAAAATCCCAAATAGATAAGGTGAGTGCTATGCTAAATTACTGGCGTTTAACTGCTGTTATGTCCGCCGTTATTATACAATTTGTTGTACCCAGCAACAACAGCGCGGTCGCCCAAGAACGCGAAGGATGTTTTCTTGTCAATTCAGCGGGAGAAGTAATTAACTTAAACCAGTTGTGTTCGCCTCAAGAATCCGACATTAAGCTGACAGGAAACGATGGGAAATTTATCGAAGACTACAAACGCTTAGCAAAAAGCTACTCTCCCGAAGCAACGGACAATTTACTGCAAGCAATCCAAAGAGCGCCCGGTCAAAAAATTGCCACAGCTAAAAGAATGTGTGCGGAAGCAAAATCGGGAGTTTCTCTGCCGGAGTTTAAATTAAGAGCGCTGGGGCAAGCTGTCAGTATAGAAAATCCAACTGCCAAAGAAAGTTTTCTCGCCGATGCCGATATTATTACCACTCTTGCCGCCAACCATTATTGCCCGGAATTAGCCAGTAAGTAATATCATAAACTCTGTAGGGATACGGTAAGGGAGCATCTCTGTTTTGCTTTTGCTGCCTGTGTGCGAGCGTCCCCCTCGCACTCTTAAAAAATGCTTGTTACAAAGCTGAAATGCTCCCCACGGTAATACCGCATCTCTACTTGCAGCAACTTGCCATGACATTACCGGACATGAAACATTTAAAATCAAGCTCCGCCGACTTGCGGGATTTATTCAAAGACAGCATTACAGTTAAATACCTCGCGGAACCGCTGAAATCTGTCCCCGCTTGCGAAGACGCAGCCAAATTGCGATCGTGGATGGAGGCCCGCGATTTTGACGTGCTCGGTATCGAAGAAAACGGCACGGTTTGCGGCTATGTAGAACGATCGCACTTAATGGCAGGCAAGTGCAGCGACTACCAGCAAATTTTTCACCCATCACAATTAATCGCCGCCTCCACTCCTTTAATGGAATTGCTGCCGCTGCTGCGAGAAAAACCGAGATTATTTGTATTAGAAAGCAACAGGATCAACGGTATCGTTACCTGCGGCGATTTGCAAAAAGCACCGGTGCGGATGCTGCTGTTTGGATTGGTGACGCTTCTGGAAATGAATTTATTGCGGATCGTGCGGATTTACTTTCCCCAAGATTCTTGGCAGAAGTTCCTTAAAAGCGATCGCATCTTAGTGGCAAAACACCTTTGGGAATTGGGGCGATCCCGAAATGAAGCAATTGACTTAATCGATTACCTGCAATTCTGTGACAAGCGAGATTTAATCCTGACTTCTGCTGAAATAGTCGAGCGGCTGGGGCTAAAATCCAAACGCTACGGAGAGCGTTTTTTAAAATCAGCAGAAGCATTGAGAAACAAATTAGCTCACGCTCAAGATTTAATCAACGGTTCTTCTTGGCCAGAGGTAATTTTTTTAGCTCAGGAAATAGAAGCCCTTTTGCAGCGCTGCGAAGAAATTGAAATAACCACACCGCTGGAGTAGAGAGCATTTAATGGCTAACATTAGTTTGTAGAAAGGTGTTCCCTGCGCACCTTACATTGAGTTTTTAGGAAGGCGGACACGGAGCACCCTAAATTAGTTTTTAATTTTTAACTTCCTGTTAGTGTACTGAGGAACCCACCCTTGAGCAGTGGTGTAATACTGCACAGCTTTCAAGTACAGCGACGGAGTGAGATAAAACCAATGTTCGGTATTTGCGGGAACTTTAATGTATTCTTCAGCTTGCAACATTAATTGTACCTGAGAGCCGTTAGGATACACAAACCCAAAAACACATTCGCCAGCTAAAATGTGAAGAACTTCTGGATCTGTGTGGGTGTGAGTGCGATTGCTTTGAGTCATCAGCGCGTAAATCTGCGGCGAAGCGGGGTGCAGCACTTTTAAGTCGCACCACTGACATTTGTCTGCGCGCTTAAACTGTTCAAACTCGCTTTGAAATGCTGCGAGTATCTGCTGTTTTTCTGTTACATTGAGAATGTCTTGGGCTAGCAGTTCTCGAACCGCAGGATTTTCCCTCATTGGCAGACGATCGATCTGAACATTTAAAACAGCCAGTTGGCTTGCGATCGCCCCTATATCCCTATAGGTTCTACCGTCTTCTAGTTGCATAACAGCCATTGTAAACCACCTATTTATTTGGCTTTGAGGATAATTTAGTTTACTGTTTCCATCTAGTGTTATATCATGTCCGATCGATTAACCATAATATCCCGGTCGGGGCGGTTTTTTGAGATTGGAGATTGGTGGCAGGTATTGTTGGCTCACTGGCCCCGACAAAAATCGCGGTTCCTCGACCGGACCTGATATTACAGACTAAACTCCTGCTTATTTTCAATAATAGCCGATCGCTAAAATTCGCTGTTGGGCCTCGCAAATCATCAAATCAATACCACCCATCAAATAATTTTCTGGGTTTTTTAACTTTTATTTAATAACATTTACTGTAGTTAATGTAGGGTGTGCCATAAGTACCGCACTGCTAGCTCTGTCTGGGCTGTTAAATTTGAACCGGATAAAAAGCATAAAACCGCTATTTGACGTTCCGATTTTTGAGTCTTCAATCAAGGAAGATTGCTTGGGGGAGCTTGGACTCAGAATCAAAACGCCCAAAGTTAGTAGCCTCCTTACTCACGCTCCTACTGGGCTAGTAGCGCACTGCTTAAGTAAAAACTCAAAACTTTCAAATCAGCATCCCCGCGATACAAGCAGTCATAAAACAAGCCAAAGAGCCAGCAATTAGCGCCCTCACGCTCAACCTCGCCAAATCGCCTTGCCGCTGCGGAGCGAGCGCGCCAATTCCCCCAATCTGAATCCCGATCGAACCAATATTAGAAAACCCGCACAAAGCATAAGTCGAGATAATTTGCGATCGTTCAGAAATCGCCTGTTGTTTCACCAATTCCATCAAATCTAAATAAGCAATAAACTCAGTCAAAATCGTTTTTTTTGCCAAAACAACCCCCACCTCTGGGCAATCAGCCCAAGCCACTCCCATCAGCCAAGCAACCGGAGCCATCAAATAAGCACCAATTAATTCTAGCGACAACTGAGGCAAACTAATTAGCCCTCCAAACCACCCCAAAAGCGCATTAAAAAAAGCCAAAAAACCCAAAAAAGCAATCAGCATAGCGGCCACATTCGCCGCCAACTTCAACCCGTCGCTAGCACCCGAAGCCGCCGCATCCACCGCATTAGCATAAACCTGTTCCACCTTCACCTCCACCTCCCCAGCAGTCAGCGACTTTTCAGTTTCTGGGTACAGCAATTTAGAAATAGCCAAAGCTGCTGGTGCAGACATCACCGACGCCGCAATTAAATGGTGAGCCGGTACTCCAAAAGAAATATAAGCTGCCATGACTCCGCCGGCAATTGTGGCAAATCCTCCTGTCATGACAGCATGGAGTTCCGAGAGCGTCATCGTCGCCAAATAAGGTTTAATTAACAAAGGAGCTTCGGTTTGCCCGACAAAGATATTCGCAGCACAAGAAAGGGTTTCGGCGCCAGAAGTTTTCATGGTTTTAATCATCAACCATGCCACTGCTTGCACAACTCGCTGCAAAATGCCGTAGTAATAAAGTATGGTGATAAACGAAGAGACAAAAATGATAGTGGGCAGCACTTTAAAAGCGATAAAGTGTTCGGCAAAAGTGTCTCCAAATACAAACTTGGCCCCGGCATCAGAAAAATTGAGAAACTGCGTCACCATATCTCCCAAAAATTTGAAGACAGCCAAACCCGGAGCAGTTTTGAGAATCAAAATAGCAAAAATTAGCTGTAAAGCAATTCCCCACAATACCGGCGACCACTTGACAGCGCGCCGATCGACTGAAAAGGCGTAGGACAAACCGACAAAAACAGCTAACCCGAATAGAGAAATAAGTCGTTCCATTTAGCAATTTTTAGAGAAGGTGCAGCAAGCATTTATCGTTACCAGGCTCTGGTAATCCAGATTAACAGTCCGAGCGTACTTTATCTCGTTTCCGGAGGTCGCCATGAGTTCGCGGTGCGGGGCGCACAGCCCCGGAGGGCGTACAATACACGATGCAGCCCGATCGCATACAATCTGGGCCAGTTTCGCTTACAATGAAAGGCTAAACCTCAAAATTACGGCGCAGCGTAATTGCTGCTACTTTTATGTCTCTACCTATAGTTGCTATTATTGGACGCCCCAATGTAGGCAAATCGACGCTAGTCAACCGTTTAGCCAACACCCAAGACGCGATCGTCCACGACGAACCAGGAATCACGCGCGATCGCACTTACAGACCAGCATACTGGGGCGATCGCGAATATCAAGTCGTAGACACCGGCGGTTTAGTATTCGACGACGAGACAGAATTTCTGCCTTTAATTCGCGAACAAGCAATGGCGGCCCTGGCAGAAGCCAGCGCAGCCATTTTCGTAGTAGACGGACAAACCGGGCTCACCGGCGGCGACGAATCGATCGCATCTTGGCTGAGACTGCAAAAAGTCCCCGTCATTCTGGCCGTCAACAAATGCGAATCCGAAACGACAGGACTCACCCAAGCAGCCGACTTTTGGCAATTGGGACTCGGCGAACCTTACCCTATTTCCGGCATTCACGGCAACGGCACCGGCGAATTGCTCGACAAATTAATAACTTATCTCCCCACGGAAGTATTATCAGAAGTTGAGGAAATTAAAGTAGCAATTATCGGTCGTCCCAACGTCGGCAAATCGAGTTTGTTAAACGCATTTCTAGGAGAAAATCGCGCTATAGTCAGCCCGATTTCCGGCACAACCCGCGATGCGATCGACACCTTAGTAGAACGCAACGGTAAAACCTACCGCCTGATCGACACAGCCGGAATTCGCAAAAAGAAAAACGTCGAATACGGTGCAGAATTTTTCGGGATCAACCGCGCTTTCAAAGCTATCCGCCGGGCTAACGTCATACTGTTAGTAATTGACGCAATTGACGGCGTTACGGATCAAGACCAAAAATTAGCCGATCGCATCAGCGAAGAAGGTCGAGCCTGCATCATAGTTGTCAACAAATGGGACGCCGTAGAAAAAGACTCCGACACCATCTACGAGTACGAAAGAGAAGTAAGAACCCGACTTTATTTCCTCGACTGGGCAGAAATGATTTTTGTTAGCGCCATGAGTGGACAGCGAGTTGAAAAAATCATTGAATTAGTAGACAAAGCCTCCGACGAACACAAACGTCGCGTCCCTACCGCCGTCATTAACGAAGTCATAGAGGAAGCCACAACCTGGCACTCAGCCCCAGTTACCCGCCAAGGAAAACAAGGCAAAATCTATTACGGTACTCAAGTGCGATCGCAGCCACCGACAATTGCGCTATTTGTCAACGATCCCAAACGCTTTACCGAAAATTACCGCCGCTACATGGAAAGCCAATTTCGCAAACACCTCGGCTTTACCGGTACACCAATGCGGCTGCTTTGGAGAGGCAAAAAAGTTCGTGCCACGGAAATGAGCACAACAAACAGAGCACTGCGCGTCAAGTAATTTTAGATTTTAGATGTTGGATTTTAGATTGAAGAAAAGATGCTGTTAGATGATATAATTGATTGCCAATTACAGCCCGATTTTTCATCTAAAATCTAAATATCGGATGAACGAACAAGAGTTTAAACAAAGGACGAAGGCTCTAGGATTAAGAGTTATTAAGCTAGTAAGTTCACTGCCCAAAAATACCGTTTCTGAGGTAATTGGCAAGCAGTTAATTCGTTCAGGAACTTCTGTAGGGGCTAACTATCGAGCAGCTTGTCGCGCTAGGTCAACTGCAGACTTAATTGCCAAACTCAGAATAGTTGAAGAAGAAGCAGATGAATGTCTTTACTGGATGGAGCTGATAGTTGAAGCTAAATTAGTAGATGTGGCTAATTTGAGGAGTATCATGTCAGAAACGAATGAAATTTTAGCGATGACAGTTGCCTCAATCAAAACTTTAATTGCTAAAAACCCAACAGCCAATCGCAAGTAAAACAATGTCAAATCCCCAACCCAAATTTCCCATCACAAATCAAACAATTAAATAATGCCCAATCAAACAATCAAATAATACCCAATCAAACAATCACTCAAAGAATCACTAAAAGAAGCCAACAATCAATCAAAGAAGCCAACAATCAATCAAAGAAGCCAACAATCAATCAAAGAAGCCAACAATCAATCAAAGAAGCCAACAATCA